>JAQVCX010000104.1 GCA_028689545.1 Parabacteroides sp. | reverse complement strand
ACCTCGTGGAACTGCTCAAGCGCACCCATTACGACCTCTACGAGATGGCCAACACCGAGACCGACGCGGACGTATTGAACAGCATAGACTCCGCCTCTAATAATCCTATACCCGTCATCTACCAAAGTGGGTATCTTACCATCAAGGGCTATGATCCTGAGTTTGGCATTTATCGACTGGGGTTCCCAAACAAGGAGGTGGAAGAAGGTTTTGTTAAATACCTGCTTCCTTTCTTCTCTGGAAAAAGGCTTCTCAAATGAATAACTATTACAAATTCTTTTCATAAAGACAGGCCTTTATGAAAAGAATTTATTTTACTACTCTTAGTTTTTGAAAAAATTTATTGTACCTTTGCCCTGATCACTCAATACAAGGTATAACCATGACAACTAAGTTCTTGCTCTCGTCTGATGACAATACTCGAAGTGGCCTTCTGAAAAAGAAGATCATACATTATTATATGGCCAATGGAGACGCTACTATAGCGGAGGTATGTAAAGAAATGAATCTCAGTATCCCCACCGTCACTAAGCTAATTAGCGAATTACAAGAGGACAGTTATATACTCGACTTTGGAAAACAGGAGACTAGCGGAGGGCGTAAGCCTAGTATTTACGGGCTCAATCCCGTATCCGGTTACTTTGTAGGCGTAGATATCCTGAAAGATCAACTGAATCTAGCCATATTAGATTTTAAAGGAGATAAGATCCGCATTGAGCAGAATATCCCTTATACACTCGAGAACACACCGGCCGCTTTAGAACATCTTTGCGAATGTATCAATGAATTTATAAACTCGCTGCCGATCCCGAGGGAAAAGATATTAAGCATTGGCATCAATATATCCGGGCGGGTAAATCCTTTCGCCGGATATAGCTACAGCATTTTTTACTTTGAGGAGAAACCCTTGTCTCAGATCCTGGAGGAAAAACTACATATAAAGATATATATAGAGAATGACACCCGCTCCATGGCTTATGGCGAATATCTTCAAGGAGTCGTGAAAGGAGAGAAAAACATCTTGTTCATCAATATATCTTGGGGATTAGGCATCGGTATCATCATAGACGGCAAGGTTTATTTCGGGAAATCCGGTTTCTCCGGAGAATTTGGGCACTTCAGCTTCTTCGAGAATGAGATCCTTTGCCATTGCGGTAAAAAAGGATGCCTCGAGACCGGAGCCTCCGGTTCTGCCCTATACCGTATCCTCCTTGAACGGTACAAAGAAGGTAGCAACACCATACTGGCCAGAAAAATCGATGCCGGGGAATACATCGGGCTCTCCGACTTGATCGAGGCTATCCACAAGGAGGATATGCTATCCATTGAGATACTGGAAGAGATTGGTTTTAACCTAGGCAAAGGAATAGCCGGATTGATGAACATCTTCAATCCGGAACTGGTCGTACTGGGTGGACCCTTGTCGCAAACAGGAGAATATTTAAGCCTACCTATTAAAAGCGCCGTGAGGAAATACTCCTTAAACTTGGTAACCCGTGATACCCAGATTAAAGTATCCAAATTAGGCGAACGGGCGGGCATACTAGGGGCCTGCCTTTTATCTCGATCTAAAATTCTAGGTATGATTTAATAAGCGTTTCGAAGGAATTGAATAAAAAACAAATATTTATTTTATTTTCTTGATAAAATAAGCATATGTAATTAAAATATTTTATTTATATTTGCGGTGTAATTAAAACTAAAGGTTAAAACTCATAAAAATAACGCAGATATGGATAAAATTAAAGGATTGATCGATGCTCCCTTCACCCCGTTTCATGAGAACGGTGAAGTTAATTACGAGCCTATCGAAGCTTACGCGAAGCTTCTTGTGAAAAACGGGCTGAAAGGCGTATTTATCAATGGTTCTTCCGGAGAAGGCTATATGCTGACAGAGGAAGAACGTATGAAACTGGCCGAGAAATGGATAGAGGCCGCTCCGGAAGGCTTTAAGGTAATAGTGCACGTAGGTAGCACATGCGTTAAGTCTAGCCGTAATTTAGCGGAACACGCCCAAAAGATCGGCGCTTGGGGTATCGGTGCCATGGCTACCCCCTTCCCTCGTATCGGTAGAATTGAGGAATTGGTAAAGTACTGCGAGGAGATCGCTTGCGGCGCTCCGGCCTTGCCCTTTTACTATTATCATATCCCCGCGTTTAACAACGCTTTCCTCCCTATGCTGGATTTCTTGAAGGCAGTAGACGGACGCATCCCTAATTTCGCCGGTATCAAATATACATACGAGAGCTTATACGAATACAATCAATGTCGTTTGTACAAAAACGGCAAGTTCGATATGTTGCACGGACAGGACGAGACGATTCTACCTTGCCTCGCCATGGGTGGAGCCCAAGGAGGTATCGGGGGTACCACAAACTATAACGGGAAAGAATTAACCGGCATCCTTGAGGCTTGGGAAGCTGGAGACTTGGAGACAGCCCGTGAGAGACAAAACTTCTCCCAAGAGGTTATTAACGTTATCTGCAATTACCGTGGTAATATCGTAGGTGGAAAACGCATCATGAAATTGATCGGATTAGACCTTGGCAAGAACCGTACCCCGTTCCGGAATATGACGGACGAAGAAGAGGCCGCGATGAAAGGGGAATTAGAGGCTATCAATTTCTTTGAAAGATGTAATAAATTCTAAGGTATGGAAGCGTTTGACAACTTATCTGATCCATCAGAATATCTGGCTTATTGGGGCAAGACCTATCGGAATGAGCTTCTTACCAATATTCTTCCATTTTGGATGAAATATGGACTGGACAAAGAGAATGGCGGTTACTTTACTTGCGTAGACCGGGATGGCACCTTGATGGATTCCACTAAATCCGTCTGGTTCCAAGGACGATTCGCCTTTATCTTGGCCTATGCCTACAATCACATCGAGAAGAACGAAGAATGGTTGAGAGCCTGTAAAAACGGTATCGATTTCATCGAGAGACATTGTTTTGACACAGACGGACGCATGTTCTTCGAGGTAACGGCTACAGGCGTTCCGATACGTAAGCGCCGGTACGTATTCTCCGAGACTTTCACGGCGATCGCCATGGCCTACTACTCATTGGCTTCGGGCGATAAAAGCTATGCCGA
This sequence comes from Parabacteroides sp., assembly GCA_028689545.1. GTDB lineage: Bacteria > Bacteroidota > Bacteroidia > Bacteroidales > Tannerellaceae > Parabacteroides. The sequence continues at coordinate 9,126 of JAQVCX010000104.1, read as the reverse complement.
GAAGGCCGTGAATTTATTCAAGCAAGTATTACATTATAAGAATACCCCGGGATTATTAGAGCCTAAATTCCGTGAAGGTCTTGTGGCGAAAGGTCATTCTTTCTGCATGATACTGATCGATACGGCGGCACGCATCCGTGAGGCCGTAAATGATCCTATACTTACACAACAAATCGATGATTCCATCGCCGAGCTACGCCGTGATTTCATGCATCCGGAATTCAAGGCTATCTTGGAGACAGTAGGACCCAACGGTGAGTTTATCGACTCTATCGCCGGACGTACCATCAACCCCGGCCACTCCATCGAGACCGCATGGTTTATCTTGGAAGAGGCCAAATACCGAGGATGGGACCCCCAACTGAAAGAGATGGGCTTACAAATCCTTAACTGGTCTTGGGACTGGGGCTGGGATAAGACGTATGGCGGAATCAACTATTTCAAGGATTGCAAAAACCTCCCTCCCCAAGAGTATTGGCACGACATGAAGTTCTGGTGGCCACAATGCGAGGCGATTATCGCTACGCTTTACGCCTACCAAGCGACTGGCGACGCTAAATATCTCGAAATGCACAAACTAATAAACAATTACACATTTAATCATCTCCCCGACAAAGAATATGGGGAATGGTATGGCTACCTACACTTTGATGGTAGTATCTCTCAATCTGCCAAAGGCAATCTATTCAAAGGTCCGTTCCACATTCCTAGAATGCTTCTCAAATGCAGTTTACTCTGCGACGAAATTCTTTCTTAATAACTTTATCTAAAATACTGAAAATTGGTCAATTGACATCAGGGGTCACTACGGTGGCTCCTGATGTTTGAAGACTTTGTTTTCCTTTTTATTTTCCTCAATCAAATGAAAAATAAGAAATTATATCCTTGGATCGTAGTCGGTTTACTATGGGGTGTCGCCTTACTCAACTATATGGATCGCCAGATGCTATCTACCATGAAATCAGCCATGATGGTGGATATCGTAGAACTAGAGTCCGCAGCAAACTTCGGACGCTTGATGGCGATCTTCCTCTGGATCTACGGATTCATGAGCCCTGTAGCCGGTATGGTTGCGGACAGGGTGAACAGGAAGTGGTTAATCGTGGGAAGCTTGTTTGTCTGGTCCTTTGTTACCTTGATGATGGGGTATTGCACGGATTTCAATCAGATCTATTACCTGCGTGCCTTGATGGGCGTCAGTGAGGCCCTGTATATTCCCGCCGGATTATCGCTTATCACGGACTATCACCAAGAGAAAACACGATCGTTGGCCGTAGGTATCCATATGACAGGCCTATACGTAGGGCAAGCCTTAGGAGGATTCGGGGCTACGGTGGCCAGCGCTTATACGTGGGAAACGACTTTCCATTGGTTTGGCATCATCGGTATCGCTTATAGTATGGTGTTGATTTTCTTCTTACACGACAAGAAAGATCACGTGGTACAAGCCGTAAAACTGGAAAACCATCCGAAAGAGAATCCGATTTTCGGAGCGTTCAAAGGTTTAGGGATGTTATTCACGAACATCGCCTTCTGGATCATCCTTCTTTATTTCGCCACGCCGAGCTTACCGGGTTGGGCGACAAAGAACTGGCTCCCTACCCTATTCGCCGAGAATCTATCGCTAGATATGTCGGACGCAGGTCCGCTCTCAACAATCACGATCGCGGTATCTTCTTTCATCGGGGTGATCGCCGGAGGCATCTTATCCGATAAATGGATCCAGCGGAATGTCCGGGGACGTGTGTATACAGGTGCCATCGGTTTGGCATTGACGATACCCTCCCTCCTTTTACTAGGATTCGGACATAGTTTCCTCATGATTATTGGAGGCGGCATATGTTTCGGCATCGGTTTTGGTATATTCGACGCGAATAATATGCCGATCCTTTGCCAATTCATCTCCCCCCGTTATCGGGCGACAGCTTATGGAATCATGAATATGACCGGTGTATTCGCCGGAGCCGCCATCACGGATCTATTAGGAAGATCTACCGACGCTGGTAACCTTGGCCACGACTTCGCCATGCTAGCCGGATTGGTACTGATCGCGCTTTTAATCCAAGTGGTCTTCTTACGTCCGAAAGTAGCCAATATGACGGACGAATGCCAATTAATTTCATCCAATAAACTAAATCAACAAAAAAAGTAATTCATTATGAAGAAGAATCTGCTGCTCTTAATGCTTGCGCTCTTACTTCCGGCATTTATGTACGGACAAGAGCAAACAGTTTCCGGAACAGTGCTGGATACCTATAAGATGGGTGTCCCCGGTGCGTCTATCGTTGAAAAAGGCACGACAAATGGAACGATTACCGATTTCGACGGTAATTACACGCTCACCGTATCTAACAAAAACGCTACGTTAGTATTTTCTTTCATCGGATACAAGGCTCAAGAAATTCCAATAGCCGGGAAAGCCAAGGTAGACGTGATCTTGCAAGAGAACGCCGAGCAACTAGACGAAGTAGTGGTAACCGGTTACGGTGGTTCTCAAAAAAGAGCGACCTTGACGACCTCTATCTCTAAATTGGATAACACCGTATTAGAAAACGCCGCGATGTCCAATGCCGGGCAATCTTTGCAAGGTACGGTTTCTGGTTTGCGTGTAGTAAATACGACAGGAAAACCGGGTGCTGACCCCAACATTGTACTCCGTGGAGGAGCCACATTGACAGGTAAGGATAACGGCGCTCTCGTTGTAGTAGACGGTATCGTACGCAATTCCTTAGCCGACGTAAACCCCGCGGATATCGAGTCTATCCAAGTCTTGAAAGATGCCGCCTCAACCGCCATCTATGGTGCTCGTGCGAATGGAGGTGTTATTTTGGTAACTACGAAACGGGGTAAAGAAGGAGCCGCACAGGTTTCGTATAAATTTAAAGGCGGCGCTAACTTCTCCCGCTACGGATACGATTTCCTTAACGCGGAAGACTATATCTATTATAACCGTTTAGGCTATAAGAGAACCGGACGTAGCGGTATCGATAATCAGGCGGGTTATGGCATCGGGAATAAATTATATGACATCCGTTATCTAAATGACGATACCCGTCACTTGACAAACGAAGGCTGGTTATCCATGACCGATCCGTATGATGAGTCTCAAACGATCTTATTCAAGGATCATTCCGGAGAGGCTAAAAACGCGACATTCAAGGATCCCTCTTTTACGCAAGATCATTATCTAAGTTTCACCGGGGGTAACGACAAAGGCACCTTCGCCGCCAGTTTAGGATATTACAAAGAGGATGGTATGATACGTGGTACCAGTTATGAACGTTTCTCCGGTACTTTAAACGGATCTTATAAGGTATTGCCTTTCTTGACCGTAAATGGAGGTGTTACATACACATGGTCTCGCTCACCGGAATTATGGGCATCCGGATTAAGTAACGCTTCCGTATTCTATCGTACATTAAGTCAACGACCTACTTGGAATCCGTGGAATGAAGATGGCTCTCCTGCCAGTGGTATTGGTACCGCCGATGGTAATCCCCAATACTATTTAGATAAGATGACACAAACGAACGGAACCCGTCGTAATACCTATAACATGGGATTCACGGCCGATTTGATCCCAAAGAAATTGATATTGAACGGTAACGCATCGCTCTACCATGTAGATGGCCAGCAGGAAAGATTCAATAAAGCTTATCAATATCAGACAGCTGCCAACCCGAATACAGTACGTGAGGCTTACGCTAGAACCACGAAATCGAACCAGCAGCAGTTAAGTGCCACCTTGACTTACTCTGACACTTTCAAGGAGAAGCATAATTTAGAAGCGATGGTTGGTGGAGAATACTTCAACTACCACTCTTTCTTATTAGAAGCTACTACTCAAAATTCACCGTCGGATGACATCCCTACTTTGAACGCAGGTAGTAACCGCACGAAAACGAACTCCAAAAAGGAGGGCTATCGCATCCTTTCCGGATTTGCCCGTGTAAACTATAATTACGACTATCGTTACCTACTCTCTGTCGTAGCTCGTTACGACGGTATTTCTAAACTGAGCGACAACCGTTGGGGCTTCTTCCCCGGTATATCCGCCGGTTGGAATATGCACGAGGAGGCATTCTTCAAGGAATCCAATTTAGCGAATATCGTAAACAACTTGAAACCTCGCTTAAGCTGGGGTGTCAACGGTAACGTGAACGGATTGGGTTATTATGATGTATATGGTACATACGCACAGGTGGACAAGAACTACGACAGTGGCGTAGGTTTCTATAACAACAAGTTAATCAACGGTGGATTGAAATGGGAACAAAGTCAGTCATTCGAGGCAGGTTTGGATATAGGTTTCTTCAACAACCGCTTAAGCTTCATATTGGATTATTATAACCGTACCACCAAGAACTTGCTGACAGACCTAGATTTACCTCTTTACACAGGCTATAGCTCTATCAAAACCAATTCCGGTACTTTACGTAACCAAGGTTTCGAGATGGAGGTAAAAGGACGCATCTTGGATAATATAAAAGGATGGAGCTGGGAATTAACAGCGAACTTGTCTACCGTAGCCAATAAGGTCGTTAAGTTGCCAGCGAATGGAAACGACAAGAACCGGCAAGGCGGTCAACTGGTATGGGACCCGAAACAAGGTAAGGAAGTCTGGGTAGGTGGCCTACAGGAAGGTGGAAAACTGGGCGATATGTTCGGCTATCAACAAGACCATATCTTCAAGGATTGGGAGGACGTAAAAGCAAACGCAAATAATCGTTACGACGCGGTAGGCGAGCTATACGGACCAGCCGCTTACGCCGCATTGACGGATAAGACCGGCAAAAAAGAGATTGAGCCGGGTGATGTATGCTGGGCCGACTTGAATGGCGACGGTGTCATCAATACATTAGACCGCGTAAAAGTAGGTAATATGTTCCCGACGGTTACCGGAGGTTTCTCTACGACTATCAGTTGGAAAGATCTATCGTTATACGCACGTTTCGATTATGCCTTAGGTCATACCTTATATAATGACTTAGCGGCACGTTCATTGGGCCAATATCAAGGCTCCTTCAACATTATCGATATGGTAAAACAAACTTGGTCCGAGACAAACACGACCGCGGACCTACCTAAGTTTTACTACGCGGATCAGTTGAGCAAGAAAAATATCACCCGCTCCAATAACGCGGCAGCGAATACGGATAATAACAGTTCTCGCTTCTACGAGAAAGCGGATTATCTGGCTTGCCGTGAGATCACATTGACTTGGGCTTTACCGAAAAGATGGATCAGCAAAGCCTATATGCAAAACGCCTCTATCTACGTAACGGGACAAAACTTATTTTACGTAACCGGTTATACGGGCACTTCGCCGGAACCGGCATTGATAAAATACCAGGATTCTTCTAACGGTACCGCCAATATGGGTGTTGACGATGGCCGTTATCCCACTCCGAGAACCGTATTAGTAGGAGTTTCCGTAACATTTTAATTATTTATCAACGAGTAAACAAATAATATGAAAAAGATATTTTTAGCACTTATAACAGCCGCCGCATCCCTTTCATTTACGGGTTGCGACTCGCTAGACGTAGATTCGGTAAGCACAATTACCGACGCGGGCTACTGGAAATCGGCAGACCAGATCAAAGCATTCAATACGGGCTTACATGGGTTGACCCGTAAGTACTCTTACAATATGTTTATGCTAGGAGAACCTAGAGCCGACATTTATGGTGACATACCCTTCGGCGGGGAGGCTACCCAAGGTATAGAACGCCTACCTTACAACACGATCAACGCAGAGTTCACGGGAATCAACAATTTCGGCAACTTATATACCGTCATCAATCAGATCAATCTAATGATCTATAAGACGAAGGATACAGAGTTGGTAGACGAGCCGACACGTAACTATTACCTAGGGGAAGCCTACGGTTTGCGCGCGTTCTTGTATTTCCATTTGTTACGTTCGTGGGGTGACGTGATCATCACTACAGAGCCGACACTTGGAGACCAAATAGACGTGAATAATCTAGCCAAAGCCGCATCTCCCGCACCTGAGGTATTGAATCAAATTAAAAAGGACATAGAAAGCTCCGAGAACGCTTTCGGTGATGACTATTCCTATAAATACGGCAAATATTATTGGTCTAAAGCCGCTACACAAATGCTGAAAGGCGAGGTCTATATGTGGAGCGGTAGCCAAATGGGTGGCGGCAACGGCGATTACACGACAGCTAAGGCTGCCCTAGAATCCGTAAAGCAAAACGCGACGACCTCTTTAGAGCCTGATTTCACACGTGTCTTCTCTTATGATAATAAATTGAACAAAGAGATCATCTTCGCCTATCATAGCGGACAAGACGATGACTTCTTGATGTGGGAAGGCTACAACTGGCGTAACAACATGATTCCTCAAAAGGAATACATGGCAAACTACTGCACCGAAGATGGAACTCCTTACTTGAAAGTTCCCGGATTTAACCTAAACGGTTTGATTCGTTATCAGGTCAACTACAACTTCTATTGGAAAGTTTATCGGGATGGAGATACGCGTAAGGAAGGAACTTTCTTACCCATCTACAAGCAAAAGGAAGACGGAACTACGGAATACGTCGCTCCAATCCCTTATAAATTCAGGGGAATGACCTTAGCCGGAGGTGACGAACGCCAATGGTACGACGACTATCCCATTTATCGTTACGCGGATTGCTTGTTGCTACTGGCTCAAGCCAAGGCTTTCTTGGGTGAAGATATCTCCGCCGAGATAAACACGATACGCGAACGGGCTTATGGCAGCGAATACTTCAATGCGCATAAGAGCGAATTGGCCTATCCGAACGATAAAGGCTCTTTCTATACGGACAATAAATACATGGCCGGTGATGACAAGGGAGCTATTGAAACGGTCCTAAAAGAACGTCTGCGTGAGTTCGTATTCGAAGGGAAACGGTGGTATGACCTTCGTTGCGCCGGGACAGACTATGTGTTAAAGTACACAAGAGCACAAAAAGACCGTTTGTTGTGGCCTATTAATGAAAGCGTTTTAACGAACAACACCGCGTTGAAACAAACTTCCGGATACTAATCGTACATAGGTTTAAGGTGATTGGATATAACTAGGTTTTTGGCACGAATTCCAAAGGGGCTTTGTTCATATAAATGAATATCGCTACCTTTGGAATTCACATATCTATTAATTTCAACTTATAAACAAAAACATCATGAAAAAAACTTTCTTGTATTTCTGCCTTCTTTTCATCGTACAAACGGCTTTTGCGGCAGACAGTCTTTATGTGCGAGAGCAACAAATCCCCATCTTGATAGACCGGATCGATAACGTACTTTATGAGATGCGGATACCAGCCCAAAAAGGGGATATATTGAATGAGATCACGATACGGATCGGAGACGATGTCAACCTATCGGACATCCAAGCGATCCGTCTATTCTATAGCGGCGTGGAGGCTCCTTCCCGTAAAGGGGAACATTTCAGCCCGGTAGCGTATATATCCAGCCACAAACCGGGAGATACCCGTAAGGCGCTCGAATCTTATTCCGTACGGCAAGATGAGGTGAACGCCCCCTTGTCGCGCACGGTTAAGCTAGCCTCCAAGCAGCCGATGCTTAAAGGCATCAACTATTTCTGGGTAAGTATCCAGATGAAGCCTGAGACTTCCTTATTGGCAAAAGTAGCGACTACAATGCCCAGCGCCCAGATCAACAACAAACCGATCGACATCACCTGGAAAGGAAAGGCAGGCGAACGCCATGTAGGTATCGGCGTACGTCAAGCCGGAGATGACGGATCGGCGGCCTTCCGTATCCCGGGATTAGTGACGACAAATAAGGGGACTTTGCTCGGCGTCTACGATATTCGCTATAACAGCAGCGTGGACCTGCAAGAGAAAATCGACATCGGCATCAGCCGTAGCACCGATAAAGGACAAACCTGGGAACCGATGCGGGTAGCCATGACTTTCCAGCAAACAGATGGCCTGCCTCACGGACAAAACGGCGTGGGAGACCCATCGATCTTGGTAGACGAAAAGACCAATACGGTATGGGTAGTAGCCGCATGGACGCATGGTATGGGTAACGAACGGGCTTGGTGGAACTCCATGCCGGGAATGACACCGGACGAGACCGCCCAACTGATGCTCGCGAAAAGCGAGGACGATGGCAAGACGTGGAGCGAACCGATCAACATCACCTCTCAAGTAAAAGACCCGTCTTGGTATTTCTTATTACAAGGCCCGGGACGAGGCATCACGATGCAAGACGGTACCTTGGTCTTCCCGATCCAGTTTATCGATGCTACCCGTGTACCCAACGCCGGTATCATGTATAGCAAAGACCGCGGGAAAACATGGCACCTGCATAACTTGGCCCGCACGAACACCACGGAGGCGCAAGTTGCCGAGGTAGAGCCGGGCGTATTGATGTTAAATATGCGCGATAACCGAGGCGGTAGCCGTGCCGTAGCCACGACAAAGGATTTAGGCAAGACGTGGACGGAGCATCCTTCCAGCCGCAGCGCCTTACAGGAATCCGTTTGCATGGCCAGCTTGATCAAGGTAAACGCCAAGGACAACATCACCGGCAAGGATCTTTTACTCTTCTCCAACCCGAACACGACAAAAGGACGTAATCATATCACGATCAAGGCGAGTCTGGACGGCGGACTTACTTGGCCTACGGAGCATCAAGTCTTATTGGACGAGGCCGAGGGCTGGGGATATTCCTGTCTCTCCCTAATCGATAAGGAAACGGTAGGAATCTTCTACGAGTCGAGCGTAGCGCATATGACCTTCCAAGCCGTCAAGCTAACGGATCTTATTCCTTAGAGAAACAATCCATGAGATCAATACTGAATCTGATTCTTATCGTATATCTAGGTATTTCCGGGTCTATACAGGCCCGGAATCCTGTTTTATTACCCTTACCTCAGAAATACGTCCGGACAAACGCTTCGTTCCATCCGAAGGAAATCGCGATTTCTTCCGAAGGGAAACTCTGTTCCATCCTCATGGAATTCTTGGAGGAACTGCCAGTAAGCATCCAACCGGACAGCCGATACAAAATAAAGGTTTCCTTGGTTGACAAACTGGACGGAGTTCCCCTCAACTCCGAGGAGGCTTATCAACTAAGCGTCTCTACCCGGGGCAT
>JAQVCX010000012.1 GCA_028689545.1 Parabacteroides sp. | reverse complement strand
ATTATATGCATCTCCATCTTGTCCAAATCATTGGGATATGGATAATTAAACACGATCACGTCGTTCCTTTTTATTTTTCTTATGCTTGGCAAGCGGGCGATCTTGACCCGCTCACCACGCATAGCCGCAAAGACATTGAACAAGCGTGCACCGGGAATCAGTTTGTTCACCAGCACATAGTCTCCCGCTATAAGTCCGGGTTCCATGGAGTTGCTCGGGATCTTAAAAGACGAGAAGAGGAATATTTGTATAACCACGAATAAAGTCACAATCATACAGCCCCAAAATAGCGTATCGATTATATATCGGCAGATCTTGTTAACGAGGTCTATTTTCATATTTATCTTTATATTAAAGAGATTTCCTTTTGAATGAGCCTGTAGGCTCCAAATACAATATAACACGAGATTCCCATAATACATCCATTTCCACTTCCCGAAATTCCATCAAGCCCCAATTGGGAACGCCTACCAGAAAAAACGTTCCATTAAAGCCATAGCATACCACAAAATCATATTCACCCCAGTCATTTCTTATATGTAAGATTACCGGATTGGGGAATTTTTTAAGGTTCTCTACCGTGGAACTTCCGGTTTGCGCACGCAAACCGATGGTTTCCGCTACTTTGGCTAGATCCGATAATAGGGTAACTCCGTTTGCCGTTTGGCAGGCGGATAATAAAGAAGAGGGATCTTCGTATCCTTTATGGTATTTTATGATTGAGAGCAAGCACATAATTCCCGCGGATGGAATATCCCGGTACACAAATGTCTTTCGTATAAAATTAAGTGATTTCATATTCCTTCGTATAAATAGCTGTATTCTCGGCCAAAATCTTTGCTTTCATACTAGAAAGATTCCGTTTGAAAGTAGCGTAATTCTCAAATATTTGGACTATTCTCTTCTCAATGGTTCGTGAAGAGTCCCACCGGATACGTGCTCTCAACCCTAAACCGTGATAAACCACTCGTGCGGAGTTTCCTAATTGATCCGATTTTAACGATAATGGGCATACAAGCATGGGAACCTCCTTTTCGATACATTCCGCGATACTGTTCATTCCGCCAAGCGTAATCATCAAATCGCAGTATGAAAGCAGATGCAATTGTGGCAAGTGTTGGAACACGTACATATTAGATGGACAAGGTAGCAAATAGGAGGTATTATGGCACCTCCCCACAGAGAGTATAAAAACAAACTGAGGATTCCGTAGCGCAATATCCCTTATTTTCAGGAAGATTATCTTAGATCGTTTTTCAAACCCCATAACGGTACTCGAAAAGCAATAGATGATCTTCGTATCCGGACGCTGCTGTTTCAGTAAACAAACGTCCTCCATTACTCGCGCATATCGTTTGTTGAGCATATTCTCTTCTCGCTTCGAGTCTACCCTCGATGGCGCATATTGGCACTTTGGTGGATATTTACGGGGGAAATCAAGGCTGGCGGGAGTCATTGCCAAGATTTCAACACTTCTGATTCCTACAATAAAAGGCCTCCTCAAATCGACCTTCTTCTTAAAAGGGAAACCACATTCGGTGAAAAGTTTCTTATACAGAGAGAAATAATCTTGCTTAAATAACAACATAGAGAAAAACAGGTTCCTTATCTTTCTCGCTAGTACTATTTTCTCCCATGCGCAACGTATCCTTAGCTTGGATATACTTGTTTGCCGCGGGATAAGATCGGAGGTAAAAGGAGGAACCCACGGATCATAAAGAGACAACGGCATTGTTTCTACAGAAATGACAGGGATTCCCAACTTATGATACAAAGCAGCATGCATGGCGCATTGGGCATCCATATATACACGATCAGGTGATAACTCTGTAATCTTGTTTTCCCAATTGGCTATTTCCCGGAAAAAAGCATGTTCTCTTTTTCGCATAAATGCGGAGATTAAACATTCCAAGATAAAACGCATACCTTTCACACGTAGCTCCTGTTTGTCTGAGTCTAAAGGGTAATCCAGCATGATACATTCAAACCCTCTAGCCTCTATCATCTTTTTATGCTCAGGCTCTACTACGCAATAAGCAATTCGAGGCTGTTTCTCCCGCCACTTATTCGCAAGTGCGAAACTTGCATTCAAGTGGCCGGTGGCTGGGTATATGTCGAATAATATAGTCATAGCCTTTTAATCAAGTAATTCACCTACATCCAGATAAGCGAACTGCATTTCATCATTTAGGCTCATGATAATCCGTTTATTATCCTTATCATAGCAAAAGTTTATGATTGGAAAGCCTGTCTCTAAAGTCTTTAAATAATTACCTTCTAAGTCGAAAACTACAAATTTTGTAGGAAAAATAGTTTTTCTATCTTTAGTAACACTTTTTTCGCCAGAATAAAGTGCGACTATTCTATTATTGCAAAACGCTACAGGCCCATAATAATTAATTCCATGCGTCTCCGTATCCCATTCAGTTCCATATATGCTATATTTCAATTCCCCTTCAAGGGTACATATCGTCATTAAATCATGAGGTATATAAGCCTCCACATAAATACCATGTTCCATGGATATAGCAAAACATATTCGCTTTTTTTTCACATCCGGATGAATCGTATAGCTCATTGGTTTTATTTCTCCAGTTTCCATATTGAATCTCGCAATAACAGGGTTAAAATTGCCATTGCCAAGACGTTGTATAGTCATACCAATAGATAACGTATCGTTAATATATATATAGTCATTAGGAAATACCTGATTGCCCATCGTCATTTTCTCTATAGGAAGATAGTGTGAATCTATAATCACACTATCCAAGTCATAACTGAAAATTTTATTTTTGCCATGATCTGATACATAAAACTTACGATTCACTTTATCTTCTACCACATGTCCAATATTTGCTATCTCTCCTGGACCTTGTCCTTTAAATGCGGTACTTGTCACGTATTTAAAGGAATTTTTACAAAAAATATGAATGAATTCATTCGCTGTTTTATAATCTATGATAAATATATAATTATCTATTATTATTGGCCATGAATAATAGCCAATGAGGACATCTTCTATCACGATCTCCTTTATTTGGCTATAAACATTGATTATATCATTGTTTTTATTATTATATTTTTCAGTTGTGGAATTTGATAAGCAACTGGAACAAAAAACAATGATTAGAATAAAGCACACTATTTTATTCATATATTAATATATCTTACATTGTGAGATTTCTTTGATATGCGAGAATAAGCAATTAGAGTGTTTAGGGATTAATCATTAACCCCTAAACATCTATACTCATATTATATGGTATAAATACCACATAATACAAAATTTAAATCACCATCCAGAATATTCATCATAATTCTGCCAGCCATTACAATCACAGCCACTATGACCCTCTACACACCCATTCGGGCAGTAGGCCAGCGCCTCTGTGTTAGCCGACATAAGATCGGAAACAGAAACCTCTTCATTATTACTATCGGTGTTATTGAACCCAAAAGCTGCAGCTATCGCCGCAAAGCTTCCTATTGCTAAAATTTTCTTAAGCATAGCTTTTTGTTTTTAATTTGTTAATTTGAAATAATTCACTTCTCCAAAGTCTATTAAACTTATGGAAATTGCCGAAACCCAACTTATAGGTCGATAACTTTCCGTACCTTTGTACACCTCCTTTCTCTTTTATGGGGGTAGTTGGGAGAGTTTGCTTTTGTGGTTCGAAAGCGCAAGGCAAACTTCTCCTTTCTTTACCCGATGATTATTTATTCCGCTCTACCTCTAATTCTTAGTTTTGCCGGATATTCCGTATTACATTTCAACATGATGATCTCATTGAAAAATCCAACATTCTTTGGCTCCATTGAGACTTCTACTGTCGCGATCTCACCCGGCAGGATAGGCTTTTTAGGGAAATCCACCGAGGCGCAACTACAAGTGGTACTTGTGGTTATAATAACAAGCGGCTTGTCGCCTGTATTCTTTACCTCGAAAACCTGTTTCTTGGTCTCGCCTACTTTCATAATTCCCAAATCGGCCTTGATGGGAGTCACTTCTCCGGTTGTATTGTTATCCTCTTTTTCGTTAACCGTATCATATTCTTTCGATATCTCCTTCATATATAAGCTTCTAATATCAGTGCTATGGACAGGATTTCCTATCACTACAACCTTGTTGTCTTTGTCTAGCAATAACGTATGAAACTGAGGAAAGGGTGGAAAGTTATTCAACCTGTTCAGCTCTCCTTTAAAATCTATACAGATAGGTATGTCAAAGAGATCCCGCTTAAAGAACTGACACAACTCTTTATAATCTTTCGGGAAAAAGAAAAACAGAAAAGGAATCTCCCCATTGCTTATAGAGTTGGTATATTTAATCAGTTCTTGCCATTTCTGCAATTGCAATTTACAGTCCACACATCCCGTAGAATCAACATACACCAGCACCTTATAGGTGGAAGATTGGGGTATGGAATACTCAACGGTGTCTTTTCCATAAAGAGTAAATACAGGACGGTCTGGAAATTTAACCTCTTTCCCATACCATTCCTTGACAATTGGAAGCAATTCATTATCACCCTTTTGTTTACCGCATGATAAAAACACGGTTAGACTTACGAGAATAAGTAAAGCATAGTTTTTCATGAAAATGGACTTTATTTTATCTCAAACTTCCCCATCAGATGATCTCCCCATTGATTCGCTAAGCACAAAGTATAACTTCCTTTTGGAGCACTTGCCAAATCAATTATGATTAGATCAGCTTCAGATGCCGGATACATCTTCTCATAAGAAAATCCATCATCTCCCGTAATACATACCGTGATGTCTGAACGCCCGGTCGTGCATTGAATGGTTAATAAGCACTCATTTATAGAGGCCGTTACGGGGATTACTGTTGTGACAGATCGTTTACCTTCTTTCCAGTCCTCTCCATCAAAGTCAATATCATCTTCCATCACCTTTGCTGACAAATTAAACGCATAGATGCCTGCCAGAATACTTACCAGTAAAAAACTGATACATTTTTGTACTAATCTTTGTCTTCTCATATCCATATTGTTTTAAGGTTATACTTCATTGCAAAAGTAGAGCAAATAGCTGAAACAGCCTAAAATAAATAACGACATCATACGGACACGATAAAAAAGCAAATAATTAATATACAGTATTTTATCTCTAAAATACTTTCGCCTATGCGGACACTCGGATCTTTAGTAGGTCATCAGGAACATATCTAGCGTTATTTTAGCATCAAAGGAACCTTCTTTGCTTTGATTTATACGCTCGCGGATACGATATTTCTTTTTGGTAATGGATGGACTGGAAATACAAAAAACATCCGCGATCCGAGAAGTGGTAAAGCCAGACTTTATTAGGCAACAAACTTGAAGATCCATTTCATTCAAGGAAGGAAACTCTTTTCGCAGGCGAGAATAGAAACCATTATACAATATATCCAGACTATCATAAAGAAGCATCCAATCAATGGATTGATAAGAGTTCTCCCGCAAATTCTTAAAAAAGTCTACATGACTATTTATGTAATTGATCAAAAAAGCCTCCCGTCCTTTGAGATATAAATTTTGACCAGACAGTTTCTCTAACTTAATAACTCTATCCTTATTTTGTTCTGCTAACTGGGCATATTCATCTATTTTACGTTGATATTCTTGATTCCTAGACTCTAAACGCTGAGTGTCACTCCGTAAGTGATTTATCTTTTCTGCTTGCTTATTGACAACTCCCTCTAAATTTTTTTTATCTTCCTGATCTTTAGATAGAGATTCTATCAAATTTTGATTCTCTCGTATTTTCTCTTCATTCTCATGCAGATTTGATAAGTATTCCTGAATCTCCTCTTCCGATTTCCTCAAGTTTCGCTCCTTTAACCATAATTTACGTTGATAGCCAAAAGCGATCAACCCTATCAAAACAACCGTGATAATTCCACCCCAAAGCATCGATTTCCGCAACCGCTCTTTCTCCAACAAAAGGGTTTTTGCCTCATTCTCCAATTTCTCATTATCGTATTTCACTTGTACTTCCGCAATGGCTCTTGTGCGATCAATATCATTTATAGAGTCATTATAATGACGGTATTGCTCAATATATCTAAAGGCATCATCATATCGCGATTGCTTCTTTGCGATGAAATACAATAATAGATTCGCTGAACGGATTCTACTTATATTGGAAGTGTTCAATGACTCCTTTAAATAAACCTCTGCGGAATCAAGTTCTCCTATTCGATAAAAAACAGAAGCAATGCCAAATCTTACAGCAGAAAAATTAATTGTATCTCCCAACCTTAAAGTTAAAGCCAAATCTTTTTTTTCACATTCTAATGCTTTCATATAGTTTTTGTCTAACCTATAAATTGTGCCTAATTCTCCAATAGCCATCGCTTGCGTCTTTAGATCATCAATCAACACCCCATTTTCCAACGAATACTCAAAATAATAACGAGCACTATCCAACTGCTTACATTCCGCAAATGTCCGTCCCAACTCCGAATAAGCATGCGACCAATCATCCCTGCGGGGAACTTGCGTGACATAACAAATGGCTTCCCGAAACAGCTCTAATGCCTGGTCATAAACTTTTTGTTCCCGATAAATATGCCCCAACGTCTGGCAAATCAATGAAGCGAACAATGGATCGTTGAAACTTCCTATCAAGTCTCTCGCCCGCACATAACAAGCGGTCGCATCCTTCAATTTAGATAAATCCCTAAATACCGTACCCTTATAGAACCAAGCCTGCGCCTTCCTACGCCCATCTTTTCTCGTATCAAAATAATGAAGAGCGATATTGATCAGCGAGTCCGAGGTGTGTTTCTTATAATTCTTATCCAGCGCTTGCGTATAGAGCAAACACCATGTGGCATCGTTCAACTCATCTGAGGGGGAGGGCTTGGGCATCTTCCCCAATAAGGCCAACGCACGATCCGGATGATCGCAGATGATGGAATCAATCATAGCCAGTTCAGGGGAGATCCTTTCGGCTCCTTGATGGCAGGAGAAGCCAAAACCAGCGCATAATAGCATTAGAATAATTACGAATCTCATATACAGCAAACCTAATAGTTTAGCGAAGTTCTAAACGATCTCCCAACAATCCAAGTTTCGCTCCTCTTTACTAAAGGAGACACCTATTTTCACCAACTCACGCCCATCGGCCTCATAAGGCAACAGGTAGCCTTTCTCATCAATCTGCCTCAAGGCATCTTCCACGGAGCCATCCAGCTTGAACTCGAAAACATAAATATAATCGTTTGTCTTTACCACCGCATCCGCACGTCCCTTCGCGCTGCGCACCTCCGCGTCACAGAATTGTCCCATCAATTTAAACACCAGGTAGAACACGACTTGATAATGGCGTTCCGTCTTCGCGTTCAACTCATAAGGGAAATCGGCGAAGAAGGCCTTCAAGCGAGTGAGGAAGGAGTTCACATCACCGGACTCTAGCTCCCGAACAAACTTTCCGATATAAAAGCCCTTTTCATCATCCGTAACAGAAGTATAGAAAGGCATGATGAAATTCAAAAAACCATATTTCACCTCATCATTCGGGAAACATAATTCATAAAGACCAAAGCGGGGATCATACCCCTTTATAGTCAAATAGCCACTTTGGTAGATTAGTGGGATTGGATTATCTCCTAAAGCCCGATATTCGACAAAAGAAGAAGCTTCCGCCTCTACCCCGTTGATCAAGGTACGGAGGTCGTACTCACTTTGCTGCAATAACTCCACCAAAAACGTAGGAGTACCCGTCTGGAACCAATAACTGCCATATTCCTTTTTCTGCAAACAGCTCAAGGTGCTGAATGGATTAAAAACACCTTCACGGGAAGGATGAAAATGATAACCATCGTATTTGCTGGTCATACGATCTATCACCTCATCCACAGTGCTCCTTTGCACCTCTGCCACTTTCTCCAGATCCGGCCCAAACGTATGAACCAGTTCATCATGGGTGATTCCGCATAAGGTGGCGTAATCATAATCCAGACTGATATCGTTCAACTGGTTCAAATCGCTGAACACACTCACTTGGGAGAACTTGGTGACACCGGTCAGGAAGACGAACCGAAGATACCGGTCGGCGGTCTTCAACACGCCATAAAAGCTTTTCAAGGTCTTACGGTAATCGTCCAACAAGGCCTCATCGGTCAAGGTCTGCAACAAAGGTTTGTCATACTCGTCCACCAATACCACAACCCCTTTTCCGGTTTGCTCGTAGGCGCGACGGATGATACCGATAAAACGATCGGATACCGTAATCTCACGTTCATCCTTTCCCCAGCGATCTTCCCAAACGTTCAAATAACGGGAAAGCATAGATATCAATCGTTCCGGGGAATCATACTTCTCAGCATTAAGATCTAAATGTAAAACAGGATAAGAAAACCAATCCTTTTCCAGCCCTTCAATAGCCAAGCCATGGAACAGATCTTTCCGTCCCTCGAAATATGCCTCCAGCGTAGAGATCAACAAACTCTTTCCGAAGCGGCGGGGACGGCTTAAGAAATAAGGGACATCCTGCTGTACCAGCCGATAAACCAAAGCGGTCTTATCCACATAAAGATTATTACCTTCACGCAACTTCTCAAAACTCTGTATGCCAATAGGCAATTTCCGTATTTCTGTTTCCATTCTTTCGTATTTTATAAATAAGACGGACTAAACGATCTCCCAACAATCCAAGTTTCGCTCCTCTTTACTGAAGGAGACTCCTATTTTCACCAGCTCACGCCCATCGGCCTCATAAGGCAACAGGTAGCCTTTCTCATCAATCTGCCTCAAGGCATCTTCCACGGAACCATCCAGCTTGAACTCGAATACATAAATATAATCGTTCGTCTTTACCACCGCATCCGCACGCCCCTTCGCGCTGCGCACCTCCGCGTCACAGAATTGTCCCATCAATTTAAACACCAGGTAGAACACGACTTGATAATGGCGTTCCGTCTTCGCGTTCAACTCATAAGGGAAATCGGCGAAGAAGGCTTTCAGGCGAGTGAGGAAGGAGTTCACATCACCAGACTCTAGCTCCCGAACAAACTTTCCGATATAAAAGCCCTTTTCATCATCCGTAACAGAAGTATAGAAAGGCATGATGAAATTCAAAAAACCATATTTCACCTCATCATTCGGGAAACATAATTCATAAAGACCAAAGCGGGAATTATATCCCTTTATAGTCAAATAGCCACTTTGGTAGATTAGTGGGATTGGATTGTCTCTTAGAGCCCTATATTCAACGAAAGACGAGGCTTCCGCCTCTACCCCGTCGATCAAGGTACGGAGGTCGTACTCGCTTCGCTGCAATAACTCCACCAAAAACGTAGGAGTACCCGTCTGGAACCAATAACTGCCATATTCCTTTTTCTGCAAACAGCTCAAGGTGCTGAATGGATTAAAAACGCCTTCACGGGAAGGATGAAAATGATAACCATCGTATTTGCTAGTCATACGATCTATCACCTCATCTACAGTGCTCCCTTGCACCTCTGCCACTTTCTCCAGATCCGGCCCAAACGTATGAACCAGTTCATCATGGGTGATTCCGCATAAGGTGGCGTAATCATAATCCAAACTAATATCATTTAATTGATTCAAGTCGCTGAAGACACTTACTTGGGAGAACTTGGTGACACCGGTCAGGAAGACGAACCGAAGATACCGATCCGCGGTCTTCAACACGCCATAAAAGCTTTTCAAGGTCTTACGGTAATCATCCAACAAGGCCTCATCGGTCAAGGTTTGCAACAAAGGTTTGTCATACTCGTCCACCAATACCACAACCCCTTTCCCGGTTTGCTCGTAGGCGCGACGGATAATACCGATAAAACGATCGGATACCGTAATCTCACGTTCGTCCTTTCCCCAGCGATCTTCCCAAACGTTCAAATAACGAGAAAGCATAGATAGCAATCGTTCCGGTGAATCGTACTTCTCCGCATTAAGGTCTAAATGTAAAACAGGATAAGAAAACCAATCCTTTTCCAGCCCTTCAATAGCCAAGCCATGGAACAGATCTTTCCGTCCCTCGAAATAAGCCTCCAGCGTCGAGATCAACAAGCTCTTTCCGAAGCGGCGGGGACGGCTCAAGAAATAAGGTTTCCCCATTTTCACCAGCTGATAAATCAACATTGTTTTATCCACATAAAGATAATTTTCCTTACGCAAATCCTCAAAGTTCTGTATGCCAATAGGCAATTTCCGCATTTCCATATCCATAAGCCTCGTCGTTTAGTGACTTACACAAAGATAAATATTTTTCATGGTCTAATTCACGCTTAACATCTTTTTTAGCCCAAAACAGGTTTTCTATCTAAAAATATCTACTTCAAGTTTTCCACCTTTCACGAACTGCCTAATCATTTAGGCTAGACATGGCTATGACATAAGCGACGAAGAGAACATCGAGTTAATCCCCTATGGATATACGACTTTACGTATAACGGAGTTTCCGGTACGGTAAAAAAATAGGTCAAGGAGGATAAGGTGCCAATAGACCAATGCGAATGCTATTTGTGTAGAATAAGCATTGGTATATTGGCACATTGCCCACATTGGCATATTGATTAATTCTTCTTCATCGTATAATCCTTCACGCCTAAGGATTCATACGCCTGCAAAAGCGCCTCATCATTATCGGAGATTAGTAATAATTTGTCATTCTCCTTTAATTCCGTGTTTCCCTTCGGGATGAAATAGAGACCTTCCCGTTTTACCATCACCGCTAAGGTGTGATCCGGCAACGTAAGTTGCATCAACTTATTCCCATGGGCCAATACCGCGGGAGTGATGTCGATCTCACTCATGGCACTTTTTATTTCCTCCGGAAGCTCGATTCCAAACTCATTTTTCCGCTCCGGCTCATCAATCATTCCTAACCACTTAGCGACAGAAGTAACCGTCGTGCCTTGGATCACCAAGGAAAGAATCGTAATGAAAAAGACGATATTAAAAAACATCCCGGCATGCTCGATCCCGGCGATCATAGGATAGGTGGCGAAAATAATAGGAACGGCACCACGCAATCCGACCCACGATATATATAACTTCCCTTTCGTCGAGAAATTCTTGTAAGGAATCAAACAAAGGAATACGCTAAGCGGACGAGCTACAATAATCATAAATACGCCAACCAACACGCCGACTCCCGCTACAGGCAACAACTCATGCGGATTTACCAGCAATCCCAACGTAAGGAACATCACGATCTGCCATAACCAAGCGAAACCGTCGAAAAATGTCCCGAGACTTTTCTTATGTACGATCTTAGCGTTGCCCACTACCAAGCCGGCAATGTAAACCGCCAAATAGCCATTGCCTTGGCAAAGTGTCGTGGTGGCAAACGTGAAGAAGGCCGTGGCCAGAAGTAAGATCGGATATAAGGACTCATTATCTATATTGATCTTATTGATAATAAAAACCGATAGTTTACCTAATAGAAAACCGGCCAAAGCACCAACCGACAACTGGATAACCAGCGATAGACCAGCCTCCCATAGATTCATACCGCCACTCTGTATATAAGCGATCAGAAGTAGGGTGAGCATATAGGCCATCGGATCGTTGCTACCACTCTCCAACTCTAATGTAGGGCGCAATCGCTCTTTTAAATAGACTTCCTTGCTACGCAGGATGGAGAAGACGGAGGCGGAATCGGTAGACGACATCACCGCCGCCAGCAAAAGCGACTCGGGGAACGTAAGGGTGATGTATGCCCGGAAAAGCCCGAACAGCCAATAGATGAAGGCTCCTGTCAGGAACGTCGTGGCGAGTACGCCAAACGTGGCCAGCACCACACCTTGCGATGCGATTGGCTTGATTTCCGAGACTTTCGTATCCATACCACCCGAGAACAAGATGATACTCAACGCCAACATTCCGATAAACTGGGCGGCATCCGGGTCGCTAAACTGGATACCGAGGCCATCACTGCCAAACAACATACCCACACCAAGGAATAACAACAATGCGGGTAAGCCGAAACGATAACCGGCTTTACCGGCAAAGATACTTAAAAACAGGATCACGGAGGCTATTAATAGCACTTGCTCTGGAGTTTGAAACATATGCAAAATTGATTTAATAATTTGTGATTTGATTCATTGTGCCAAAGTTCGCAAAGTTTTTGTAATTACAGTCTTCAAAGAACGGAAATCTGACCGTAAATATACGGGAAGCAAAGATTATACCTTTCTTCTCGAAAAATCGAGGTATCTATGTTATACAACATAACGGGTCATTATTAACTAAAAACTACAATAACATAACTAAACATATGTTACATTTTCGGCGAAAGAGAGTATTTATTCCATATGTGGAAAACAAGATTCCAAATATGGAAAAACAAAACAAAAGAAACATCTTAATAGGGCTTATCTACCATCTTGTAAGGTAAGATTGCCTAAAAATAGACGTTGTACGATAAATCCGTTAACACTTAGATTATTTTTTATAATAAAACATTCAACAACCATGAAACAAAAAATGTTTCTATTGCCCAAACAAAGCCATCAAGAAGATTCTACCTTGATGAAGCTGCTGAGAAAAAAGGCGACATTAAGCCTTTGCCTCGTTTTTTGTGCCGGAGCTTTTTCCCCTAGCCATCTGATGGCAGAGGAGGTATCCTTCCTACCGAAGACTCAGGGGATCGCTAGCATTCAACAAACAAAGAAAGTGAGTGGTACGATCACGGATGCCGCGGGTGTACCTATTATCGGAGCGAACGTGGTGGAGAAAGGCACGACGAACGGAACGATCACGGACTTCGACGGTAACTTCTCGTTGGAAGTGACAGCAAACGCTGTCTTGCAGGTTTCCTATATCGGCTATGTGGATAAACAGATTCCGGTAGGCAATCAATCTGTGTTGAACATCCAGCTGAGCGAGGACACACAGAACCTAGATGAGGTGGTAGTCGTGGGTTATGGTACACAAAAGAAAGTGAACTTGACCGGTGCGGTTAGCAACATCAAGGCGGATATGCTGGAAAACCGTACGACCCCGAACGCGGTCAATATGCTGACCGGACAAGTATCCGGCGTAACGATCGTACAAAATACCGGCCAGCCCGGAGCAGACGCGGGCTCTTTGCGTGTGCGTGGCGTGGGAACGCTGGGCAAGGCGGAAGCCATGGTGATTATCGATGGCGTGGAATCGAGCTTGAGCAGCGTGGATCCGAACGATATCGAGAACATCTCCGTACTGAAGGATGCCGCCGCCTCTTCCATCTACGGTGTACGTGCCGCGAATGGTGTGATATTGGTAACGACCAAGAAGGGTTCTACCGGAAAGACGAATGTGTCTTATAACGGATACGTCGGCTGGCAATCGGCCACCCGCCTTCCTAAATACTTGGATGCCTACGGATATGCGACCTTGCTGAACGAGGCATACGACAACGATAATATGCCCAAACCTTATGATGAGACTGCCTTGAGCAACTTCCAAGGGGGTAAAGATCCGGATCATTTCGCCAACAGTGACTGGTTGAATACCTTGCTAAGCGAGAATGGACTGTTCCACAACCACCACTTGAACGTGACGGGTGGTTCCGAAGCGATCCGCTACTCGGTTTCTTTCGGCTATCACGATAAAGAGGGATTGATCCCGAACATGAATTACAACAAGTTTAACGTTCGTGCCAACCTTGACGCAAAAATCAATAGCCGACTGGACTTCTCCTTGAACATGTCCGCTTACCGCGACCGCCAGGAAGAACCTGCCGAAGGTATCAGCAACCTGGGAAGACCGGGCGATGGTGCCGCCAATATCCTTCACTATGCTTTCCGTGAGACCCCGGTCACACCGATCCAGTTCTCCAACGGGCATTACGGATTGTTCAAGAACGAGCACAACTCCGTGGCTGCCGCCCGGGAAGGGGGTACGAGCCGTATCTATAATAACAACTTCCAAGGTAGTGCCTCTTTCGTCTACAAGATTATAGATGGGCTGACCCTCCGGGGAAACGCGGGCGCTATCTTCAACTTGCTGGATCAGCATATCTTCCAAAAGAGCGTCGCCTATTATAGCGCGGACTCGGATGATCCAATAAAGACTACACGTAACATGGCGCAGAACTACGACAATAAAATGCTGGAGATCAACCTGCAGGCGTATCTGAACTATGAGAAGACCTTCGGGAAACATGGATTGAAGGTATTGGCTGGTTATTCGCAGCTCTACAACCAATATCGCTACGTATCCGCCTTGCGTAAAGACTTGCCTTCCAGCAATGCGCTGGACCAGATCAACGCGGGAGACGTGACAACGCAAGAGACCGAAGGCAACTTGATTGAGTACGCTTTACGCTCGGCCTTCGGACGCGTTAACTATAGTTTCGATGACCGATATTTACTGGAGGCTAACATTCGTTACGATGGTACTTCCCGCTTCCCGAAGAACAACCGCTTCGGAGCCTTCCCCTCGTTCTCGGCAGGATGGAGGATCTCGCAAGAGGATTTCTTCAATGTATCATGGGTCGACAACTTGAAGCTACGTGCTTCTTGGGGACAATTGGGTAACCAAGAGATTGGTAACTACGCCTTCTATAATACGTATGCCTTTGGTTATGACTATAGCTATAATAACGTACTTACCCCGGGTATATCTATCAACAAGACCATGTCGAACAAGAACATTACCTGGGAAACAACCAGCCAAGTGGATGTGGGTATCGACGCGGATTTCTTGAACGGGAAATTGAACTTCACCGGAGACTTCTTCTTGAAGAACACGAATGATATCTTGTTGAGCCTTCCGATTCCGGAAATCGTGGGAGTGAACGCTCCGATGCAAAACGCCGGTAAAGTACGCAACACGGGATTCGAGCTATCGTTGGGGCATAACAACCAGATCAACGATTTCAAGTACCACGCGACTTTCAATCTTAGCTACGTACACAACGAGATCACCGACTTGAGCGGAGGTGATACGCCCGGACGTTCCGTAGGAGATCCTATCAATAATATCTATGGATATGTATGCGAAGGTATCTTCCAGGATCAAAAGGAAATAGACGGGCATCCTACGCAAGTGACGGGAACACCCGTACCGGGAGACCTCAAGTACGCGGACCTGAACAACGACAAGGTCATAGATGAGAAAGACCGTACCTCCATCGGCACCTACTTCCCGAAACTCAACTTCGGCTTGAATCTGGGATTTGAATACAAGAACTTCGACTTTTCCACCTTATTGCAAGGCGCCGGCTTGGTAGACGGCATCGTGAAGGCGGAGATCAGCCGCGCGTTCTATAACGGAGGTAAAGTGACGGAAGCACATCTGGATCGTTGGACTCCTGAGAATCCGGACGCTACTTATCCACGGTTGTCTATGAAGAACTCGAACAAGAACTGGCAAACCTCTACGTTCTGGATGCAAAACGCATCGTATCTAAAGATGAGAAACCTGCAAGTGGGTTATACGATCCCTAGCAAGCTTCTGGGAAATTCCGGCATTACCCGGTTGAGACTCTATTTCAGCGCGGATAACTTGTTTACGATAACAGGCTTCGACGGAGCGGACCCAGAGTCGGCTTACGACTTCAATAACCAGACTTCTACGGAGTTGAGTCACGCCGGTAGTTACTATCCGCTGACGAGAAACTATTCATTCGGTATTAATCTATCATTCTAATTATACCTCATTAAAATTATGAAACTTAAATATAGCCTAATATCACTGGTTTTATTGCTAGGCACCAGTTGCAACGATGGTTTCTTGGATCGTGCGCCCAAAGATGAGCTATCCGATGTCTCTTTTTGGAAAGATGGGCAAGATGCCACCAAATATACAACCGGCACGTATCGTTACCTGATCGCTCCGGAGAACCATATCATCATGACGGATTGTTATACGGACAACGCCGTGCCAGTACACGTAGGAGCCGAGCAGGGTCAATTGTCCGCCGGTACCGCTACCGCCTCCAATCCTCACTTCAAGCAGGTTTGGCAAACAGCGTTCGACGGTATCCGCCGTTGCGAGATTTACTTCAGCAACATCGACCAAGTGGTGATGAACGAGGAGAAGAAAGAAGTGTTGACCGGTGAGATGGAATATCTCCGCGCGTTCTTCTACGCCACGCTGGTGAAATATTTCGGAGGTGTTCCTATCCTGACACATCCCTTGGAGCTGAACGAGCCGATACCGGCACGCGACTCGGAAGAGGCGGTGTACGAGTTTATCGTCAAGGAACTAGACAAGGCCGCGGCCAAACTACCGGTCCAGCGGACGGAATCCGGCGAGATAGGACGTGCCACGAAAGGCGCGGCCCTCTCCTTGAAGGCAAAGATGAGCCTTTATTTCCACAAGTATGACGTGGCGGCGAAGACCGCTAAAGAGGTCATGGATCTAGGTGTCTACGAGTTGTTCGACAATTACGGGAATTTGTTCTTGCCGGAATACGAAAACAACAAAGAGGTCATCTTCGACCGGCAATATGTACAAAACGCCTATAACTCCACGATCGGTAGTTTGATAGACCAATATTTCGGTCCCTTGATGATGGGAGGATGGGAAGCCCTGTCACCCACACAAGACTTAGTAGACGCTTATCCTTGCACGGATGGCTTGTCCATTAAGGAATCTAAGCTGTACGACCCGGCAGATCCTTTCAAGAACAGGGATCCGCGTCTTGCCTTCTCCATCCTTTGGGACGGACAGCAGATAGCGGGAAAGACCTACGACTCCAAGGAGATGGGTAACGGAAACGCGACTCGTACCGGATACTCCATGCGTAAATACGTCAATCCGAAGAACGACGGTAACAACGAATACGGATGGACGAACTTCATCTATATCCGCTACGCTGATATCCTGCTTACTTACGCGGAGGCCAAGAACGAGTTGAGCGGGCCAGACAATTCGGTCTATGCCGCCGTCAACCAAGTACGCCAACGCCCCAGCGTAGGTCTACAGCCGCTACCGCAAGGGTTGAGCAAGGAGCAGATGCGGGCAGCCATCCGCTTGGAAAGACGATTGGAATTTACCTTCGAAGGTATACACCTATTCGATACACGTAGCTGGAAGACAACCGAGGCGGACGTGAAGAAACCGGTGTATGGCAAGCTGGTAGATGGAAAACATATATTCGTGGAACAAAGGAGCTTCAATCCGGAGAAGGATTATCTATGGGGAATCCCTTTGACAGAGATCGACCTGTCGAAAGAAACACTTGTCCAGAATCCCGGATACTAACTTTTTTAGGGCTAATTAATAAGAAGGGAAACCGGTTGGATGCAAATCCTTCCGGTTTTTTCACGACAAATTTTTCCATCTCACATAGAATCATTACTTTTGGCAAACATACATATCCGCTTTATGAACAAAAAACATCTATTCGCGCTGTTGTTCGCATTACTCGTAGGGACGAGTTGTAACAACCAACAACATTTCATTACCGATGCCGCTTACCGAGCAGAGGTTGAGAACGATTTACAAGCGAAGCAGGCCGCTCTACCTAACGGTAACCTGTTCGCGGTATTCAACGATCAAATGGCTCCCGAAGAGAGGGAGGCATTAACCTTCATGTACGCCTATATGCCGATTGGAGACATTACGGACTATAGTGGCGATTTCTATTTAAAAAACATCCGTTCCTCTTTCCAAGCACGGAATGAGATGCCTTGGGGCGATAGTATTCCCGAGGATATCTTCCGCCATTTCGTATTGCCGGTACGGATCAATAACGAGAATCTGGATGAAAGCCGCATGGTTTTCTTCGATGAGTTGAAAGACCGGGTGAAAGGCTTGTCTTTGTACGAGGCCGTACTGGAAGTGAATCACTGGTGCCACGAGAAGGTGATCTATACTCCTTCCGATGGTCGTACCAGCTCTCCCTTGGCATCCGTGAAAACCGCTTACGGTCGTTGCGGCGAGGAGTCTACCTTTACGGTGGCCGCCTTGCGCTCCGTGGGCATCCCCGCACGTCAGGTATACACCCCTCGCTGGGCGCATACGGACGATAACCACGCGTGGGTAGAGGCCTGGGTAAATGGCAAATGGTATTTCTTCGGCGCTTGCGAGCCGGAGCCGGTATTGAATCTGGGTTGGTTCAACGGCCCCGCTTACCGGGGTATGTTGATGCATACGAAAGTATTCGGTAAATACAACGGTCCAGAGGATGTCATGGAACGTACCGATGGCTATACCGAGATCAACGTGATCGATAATTACGCGCCTTCGGCCAAAGCCGTTATCACGGTTACGGATACCAATGGCAAACCCGTAAAAGATGCTTTGGTTGAATTCAAGATTTATAACTATGCCGAGTTTAACAGCGTAGCCCGCAAGAAGACGGACGCAGATGGTAAATGCTCGCTATCCGCCGGAAAAGGGGATATGTTGGTATGGGCCAGCAAGGACGGCAAGTTCGGCTACAGCAAGGTCTCTTTCGGCAAAGACGGAGAGGTGACGATCGCCTTGAATAAGAAACCGGGAGATGTGGAGACGATCTCCCTCGACATCGTGCCACCGGTAGACGGCTCTATCCCCGCGGAAGTTACACCGGAGCAAAAGGAAGCGAACGCCAAACGTTTATTGGAGGAAGACGCTATCCGTAATAAATATGTAGCTACTTTCTATACGGAAGAGAAAGCGGAGGCTTTAGCGAAAGAATTGGGTATCGACCCAACGAAGACGACGGATTTCATGATCGGTAGCCGTGGTAACTGGATGGAGATCGAGAAGTTCTTACGGGAAGCTCCCGCCGAGAAACGCGCGCAAGCGATGGCTTTATTGGATGTCGTATCCGCTAAGGATTTACGTGACACGCCCGCGTCTGTCCTCGCCGATCATTTGAATAATACGCCGGCCGTTCAGAGCGAATGGCTCAATGAATATATCATGAACCCTCGTGTAGCCAATGAGTTCCTGACTCCTTATAAGAGTTTCTTCGCGGCAAATGTTGAGCCTGCCTTAGCGAAACAGGCCGTAGAGAATCCGCAGGCATTGGTGGATTGGGTGAAGAATAACGTCTCCATCAACGACGCGCTAAACGCGCAACGTATTCCGATCATGCCGATAGGTGTCTGGAAATCTCGTATCGCCGACAAGGGCTCACGTAATATCTTCTTCGTAGCCGTAGCTCGTAGCTTGGGCATCCCGGCACGTATCGAGCCGGTAGCTCGCAAGATCCAATACTTCAAGGATAACGCTTGGGTAGACGTCGATTTCGAGGCCGCCGTACAGACTACCGCCAAACAAGGGAAGGTTACCGCTTCTTACCAACCGATCAAGGCGTTGCCAGACCCGAAATATTACAGTCACTTCACGATCGCCAAGGTTTTACCGAGCGGAACTTTACAGACCTTGAATTTCGAGAGTGGAAGCAACGTGGATATGGGCTTGGGAGATACTTGGAGCGGATTACTGAAGAAACCGTTATCCATAGACGAAGGTAACTATATGTTAGTGACCGGTACCCGTATGGCAAATGGTAGCGTATTGGCCGAGATCGAGTTCTTCAACATAGAGGCAGACAAGACTACCCCGATCAAATTGGAGATGCGCGAAAGCAAGGACGAGATACAGGTGATCGGTAATTTCAACTCCGAGAATAAATTCAAGCGTGCGGACAACGGTGAGGAGACCAGTCTATTGGCCACTACCGGACGCGGTTATTACATCGTAGCGCTTCTGGGTTCCCGCCAAGAACCGACAAACCACGCGATGCGTGACATCGCCGCCGTGAAGAAGGAACTGGAAGGTTGGGGACGAGGCATCGTGCTTCTCTTCCCGGACGAGAAGGGTTATAAGAACTTCGATCCGAAAGAGTTCGGCGATTTACCGGGCACCATCACCTACGGTCTGGATATCGACGGGGCGATCCAAAAGGAAATGGCTACAGCGATGAAATTGCAGAATGCCAATACCTTGCCCATCTTCTTGATCGCCGATACGTTCAACCGTGTCGTATTTGTCTCTCAAGGCTATACGATTGGTTTGGGCGAGCAATTAATGAAGGTTATACATAAGCTATAACGAACTCATAAAAGAGTAAAGGCGTTATCATACAACCTATAAGAAGGGGTGGTCTTATCATAAGGCCGCCCCTTTTGCATACACCTTAATCATTCAAAAAACATATAAACGTGCTTAAATTTGGATCTTTAGTTAAGTATTACATAGATTTTGCCTTATTCAAGACTTGCTCATAACGAGGATTTGAACGGAGTTTTATCTTAAAACAACGGATATCATGATCGATTTCTTCTATTGCGGAAATATTCATTCGCAAACGATCGTTATTATCCTTCAAGCGAGCATGAAACACGGATTTGTCATTACCAAGTTCTGGCTGATGCTTTACAATAATAAATAAAGCCTTGGCTGGTATTGCAATACCGCCAAGGCTTTTTCTTTTCCGCCCTCTCTCCTCACGGAGGTACCGGCAGATGAACTTTAATTTATTACTTTAGTATTAATATTAATTCATTCCCGCTTGTTCGTCCATCACGGAGTACTTGGTTGCCCACACGGGAATGTATTTTCGATTTATATTATTTCTTTATAAACCTTATTTTACGATAGCCTTTACAGCTTCCTCACCATCAACGGCTATTGCTACGATACCAGCAGGTACGGAGATTGTAGCGTTGTCAGAAGTAAGAACTGTCTCAGCGACTACCTTACCTAAGATGTTCGTGATAACGATAGACTTACCAGCGGCACCTTGAACAGTTACAGTTCCGTTGCCAGCTACGATAGATACGCCTTCTACAGCTACCTCGTCGTTGGAAGTTACCATATCCTCTTTCTCTGTCTTAGGATAAGCGTTGAAGATCAATGCACCGTCAGAACCAGTCTTAGCTGCGTCAAACTTAGAATCGCCACGAGTCAATACCAAGCAACCATTCTGCATCTTCAACCATGCGGCGTAAGAAGGAGCGATAGAACCGGCAACAGCCTCATTATAACCCTTAGTGGCTTTACCACCCATAGAGATATATCCCTTGCTCAAATCCTTGTAATCTACAGGTACATCATAACGAACAGATGTAGCGTTTTCATTGTAGATGTTAGACTCGAACAAGAACTCATTAGCCGTACCTTCTTCTGTAACTACACCAGCTTCCTTAGAAGGAGTTACATAACGGAAAGACCAAGTTACGTTCTTATGGTTGTCACCCTGCAAGTTTACGATGAAGTTCTCTAAACCAGCCTTCTTATAGTCGGCGATGATCGTCTCGATACGCAAGTCAGCCGGAGCCATCTTCTCGAAACCGTTAGTCAATACATACAAGCTATCACCAGAATGGATCGCTTTCACGAAACCTACGCGAGTATAACCACCGTCGATATCCATATACGGAGTCTTCAATTCCTTGTCCTTGATAAGAGCGGAGTCACCGAAGCTTACCAGATATTTACCATAGTTGAAACCAGCGTGACCCTTTTTAGCGTGTTGGCAATGCCATTTATCCGTTGCGTGAGCAACACCCTTATCATCGATATAGAAGTGTGTGCCATCAGCCTCAGTACAAGCAATAGTCTCAGTACCTACTTGATCCTCACGAGCTACGGAGATCAAATATTGCGGTTTGATGTTACCTAAGCCACGTCCTACCCATGCGGTATCAACGATGAACGTCAATTTACCATTTGCTTTCTCTTTATTCCAGATACCAGCGTAATCAACAACCTCATTTGTTAAGTTCTTATTCCACTCATCCATCAAGTATTCCTTACGGATCTTCTCTACGAAGAACAAGCTATCAGCTGTTTCGCTCTCACCTAAAGCAGTGTTGTTGAAACGACGATACAAAGGAGAGTTGTCGATCTCTACAGCGAAGGCAGAGGTACGGATCTCGTTATAGTTACCCAAAGTAAACTTATCGTTCAAGTTACCTTCTGTCAAATCCAAGGTGTTATCATCTACAGAGACTTTAACACGAGCGTATTGAGTTGATAGATTTGTACATTTCTTCGCTGTCGCTGTCTCCTCCAGAACAAAAC
This sequence comes from Parabacteroides sp., assembly GCA_028689545.1. Taxonomy (GTDB): domain Bacteria; phylum Bacteroidota; class Bacteroidia; order Bacteroidales; family Tannerellaceae; genus Parabacteroides. The sequence goes on along the minus strand of JAQVCX010000012.1, from coordinate 32,520 downwards.
CTTTGACGTTGTCGTTTGTATATAAATATACGTCTTCTTCGCTATTATCAGCGACCATTACATTACCATCCTTATCATTTACGATATACAAATAGTCAGAGCCAGCCTGTGAATAAAAATGATCTGTAAGATAGTAACTATTTCCAATCTTAAACCACTTACCTGTTATCTGCTTGTCAGAAGCATAAGTCTTAAAGTTAGCCTGTACCAACGCATAATAATGCTTACCATCAATACAGTTATTCTCTTTCAAGAAGAAAGGAGTCGGGTTTTTCTTCATCATGTATTTCTTAGCGACATTGTCGTAAGATAAGTAACGCTTCTCGCCATTAACCGTATTATAGACATTATAAACGTTTCTCACTAAAGTATCGCCAACACCATACGTATCGTTCTCCACAACCAATTCCAAGCGGAAGTTAGACTTGCCGTCAAGCTCATCTACACGTACGATAGAATCCTTACCTGCCGGAGTGTACAGATATTTGTCTAATGACAAACCGTGCAAGTAGTTGAATGTATAAGTCTCGATCTTAGCATCGTTGGCAGATACATATTTGTAACCTAACTTCTTGTCTGCGACCAAATTGTCAGCTACCTTAGAGAAGCTCAATGTATCAGCTTGTCCATTCTGATAACAGAACACATCCTCGCTACCCTCTACCTTGAAGAACTGAAGAGAAGAAGCTGTCTTCAATATATCATTGAACTCACGGTTCGTTACAGATACGGTAGCTGTACTTGAAGTACCGTTCTTTTTAACAACCCATTGAGCGGCAGGCATGTGCTCGAAGTTTTGTCTCTTAGCTTGGTATGCCCAACCGTCTTTTCCGGCCAAGTTTGCCAATGCGTAAGTTCCATTTTTCTCCGGTTGGTTTCCACCTGTAGATTTATACTGGATCGTATAAACGCCGTCAGGAATTGTTGTCAATGTCAAGCCTGTGAATTTCGTACCGATCGTCATCTTTACGTTCTGATCCGTTGAAGCAGGTTCTATTGTGACACCAGCCTTATCTTTACCAAGACGAGTACCAACACCATTTTCGTCTTTCGCTACATTGACAGTCAACACACTCATACCGTTCAATTGAGACATGTAGATGTATTCGTCAGAACCAATCTCTTGGGCTTCTTCAGTACCGTTCTTCGTCCAAGTAGAGTTATTGTTCGCTTTCAAGAATGCTTTCCATGCCTCGTCATTCTTTGTTCCTTTCTTATATTCATGAGCCACTGTCTTTACTTGAGCATACAACTCATCCTTTGCGGGATTGTAAGTAAACTTAAATTGGTATGAACCAGCCTCACGTTTAGCTTTCTCTGCATACTCCATATGGTCGTAAGTATATTTCAAAAGCTTATCGGATTCCGTACCACCATAGTAAGCTGTATCAACAACTACATAAGCAGTCTTGCCATCATATTTCTTATCTTTAGCTTGTAAATACACATAGCCATTTCCAGCATCTTTCGCATTCAAAGATGTAGCCGTCAATAAATTGTCTTGCCCTTTCGTCACCTCCGGAGTCATTCCTAAGCCGAAGAACAATTTTTTCGCAGCATCGTCATCAGCTTCTACAGAACGCAGCAATGTGTTCAAATCAGCAGCCTTTAAAGACATTGGAGTTGAGCTAGGAGCTTCGTTCTTTAACGAAATTACTGTACCTAATTTAGCTAAAGATTTAGCCTTAACCAGATAGTAACCAATCGTAGGATCTTTAGCGATAGCTAAGATATAATCTCCGTTATAAGATACAATAGTCTTCGTAGATCCAACAGTCTCACTCACCCATTCCGTAGCGGAGCCACCTAATGAAAGAGCAACCTTCTTTGAGTTCTCCGTATCCTCCAAATTGTAAGCCGTAGCAGGGTCAACTGCCAAAATCAAGCTAGTAGCCTTGTTTTGGAAAGAATAAAGATCTTTACCTAAAGAGGTCTTCTTAGCGGAAACCGTCCAAGTAGCTTGGTTCAAAGAAGCAAGATCCGTCGTAACAGACCCCTTGTCTTCCAATTTGCCAAATGCAGTTCCTGTTCCAACAGACAAGTACTCATTTCCTGTCGTCAACAAGATCACGTCGCCTTTCTTCGCATCGACCTGCGCACCTGCCGAGAAAGCAGTCGCAAGCATAGCACTAGCTAAAAGCGTAGTAAACTTTTTGTTCATAAATTCTAAATTTAATATTAATAATAGTGTTAATTGAATACCGTTCAATACTTTAAGTTATCGACCTCTGTTCGAAAACGACTAGTCTAAACGATCGTCTATATCTTGCGTTTTTTGAGAGGTGAAAAGGGAGGTTCGTGGAAGGAATCGGTCGTTTCGTCAAGGATAACCTATCCTATTGATAAGAAAGAGAATAAGTGGAGAAAAAATAGCTCGGAAGGGTTGCAGGTATCGAAGAAACGCGTACCTTTGCAAATGACTAATAGAATCGATGGTTTAAACTAGTCGTTTTCTTATCCTAATAATATATAATGTACACCCGTACATTAATATATACTCCCAAAGACAAGAAATATTCATAGAGTTATAGTAAGGCTACGTTTCAAGACATTTAATTGAATGCGGAATGTATCTAATGGGAACTAAAGACCCTTCCTATAGAAACGATAGTTTCCTTTAACTGCCACCGCGGTTTCCTGCTTAGGACACTGTAGTGTCTACAGCAGGACACTACAGTGTCCTAAGCAGGAAACCGCAGTGTCCTAAGTAGGAAATTTAAGGAAACTATAATAGACTGATAGCATGAACTATATAAGGAGAAGCCGTGATAAGTATCCTAACCAGATATTTATCATATTCCAGCTCAATTAGAGGGCTAAATAACACCTCCTATTAAAAAAACGCGTATCTTTACGCCAAGGGATGAGAGAGAATCATCCCGATAATAATTAATCACTAAAACCTATAAGCACTATGGGAAAGTTTATCAATCCCTTCACCGATTTCGGCTTTCACCGGATATTCGGGCAGGAGGTACACAAGGAGTTACTGATCGATTTCTTGAACCAGCTGTTCTTCGGAGAGCACGACATCAAGGACATCACGTTTCTGAACCCGATCCAGACCCCCGAGACACAGGAGGACAGGGGAATCGTCTTTGACGTACATTGCAAGGATAGCAACGGAAACCTATTCGTCGTTGAGATGCAAACCGGGGCACAACCCTATTTCCACGACAGGGGACTGTATTATCTGGCGAGGGCCATCAGTAACCAAGGACAAAAAGGGAAGGACTGGAAATTCGCGTTGCAACCCGTATACGGGGTATTCCTCCTCAATTACAAGATGGACGTGAACTCTAAGTTCCGGACCGATGTTATATTGGCGGACCGGGAGACCGGAAGGATGTTCAGCGACAGGATACGGCAAGTCTACCTTGAGCTGCCCTACTTCCAAAAGGGACCGGACGAGTGCGAGAACGATTTTGAACGTTGGATATATTTATTGAAGCATATGGACACTTTAGAGAGAATGCCCTTCAAGGCCAGAAAAGCCGTATTCGACAAGTTGCTGGAAGTGGCAGACGTGGCAAACCTCAGCAAGGAGGAACGCGTACAATACGACGAGGCTCTGAAACGATACAGGGATTATAAGAACACGATTGATTACGCGGAGGAGAAAGGGATATTGAAAGGGAAAGAGGAAGCCCTACTATTCACCGCCCGAAACATGAAAGTAGATGGATTATCACCCTCAATCATCCAAAAATACACCGGCCTCTCCCTCAAAGAAATTGAAGCTTTGGAATAAGACAGCGGCACTATTGGTATCTACCCGGACTTGTCTGTATCGCCGACATCAGGTAGATATCAATAGTGGCACTGACATCTCCTATGCCACGGATCATACTTCCTCCCTCCATTCGTTTTAAACACCTGGTTTTACCCGTTCTTCCCGGTAAGGGATTCATTCCTCAGAAAAATAGTATCTTTGATTAAACCTTTTTGCGAAAGGGCAATCTAAAGTTGCGTTCAGTTATATATTTTGGAGTAACGAGTGTAAATCAGTAGCAAATACCATACGAGAACATATGATGACAAAGAGAGCGAAATGGGGAGTTTCCGCGGCTATCTTATTATTGATAGCGGGAATGATCGCTTACCCTCAATTGAAGAACAAGTTCAAGGCATCCCAAGATGCCGCTTCCGGCGTACCCGCTTCGGGCACGAGCCTACGGGACCAAACACTTAATATCAATGCCGAGGTATTAAAATACCAATCGTTAACAGATAAGATCCTTAGCACCGGAAGTACCCTCCCGGACGAAGAGGTGGATTTGGCTTTCGAGTCCTCCGGTAAGGTGGTAGCCATCTATTTCACGGAAGGCACCCACGTAAAGGCGGGCGATCTGTTGGCTAAAATCAACGACAAGCCGCTGCAAGCCCAGCTAAAGAAGCTGGAGGCTCAAGTTCCCCTGGCCAAAGACCGCGTCTATCGCCAACGTACCTTGCTGGAGAAAGATGCCGTCAGCCAAGAAGCCTACGAGCAAGTAGCCACCGAATACGAGAAGCTGATGGCGGATATCGAGCTAGTCAAAGCGAATATCGCCCAGACCGAGCTTCGAGCTCCTTTCGACGGGATCATCGGACTGCGCTCCGTGAGTGAGGGCGCATACGTTACCTCCTCCTCTTCCGTGATCGCGAAGTTGACCAAGATATCCCCGTTGAAAATCGAGTTCTCCATCCCCGAGAGCTACGCCGCCGAGGTACAAGACGGAACCCCTATCCTATTCCGCATGGAGAAAGACGGTATGATGCAGAACTATAAGGCTGCCGTTTACGCCGTGGAAAGCAAGGTGGACATGGCGACCCGCACCTTGAAGGTACGCGCCACTTACCCGAATCCGGGCGAGAAGATCTTACCCGGCCGCTATACCTCCGTAGAGATAACCAAGCGGGAGATCGAGGATGCCTTGGCCATTCCCAGCGAGGCCGTTATCCCCGAGATGGGAAAAGACATCGTCTATTTATATAAGAACGGCGTGGCCGAGCCTCAAGAGATCACGATCGGCATACGAACCGAGAGCCGCGTACAGGTGTTGCGAGGGCTGAATGTGGGCGATACGTTGATCACGTCCGGCGTGATGCAATTGCGTACCGGCATGAAAGTATCTATTGACAACTTGACCGAATAAGGAGAAGAACGATGGCAAATATTTCAGAAACCAGTATAAACCGGCCCGTACTCTCGACAGTGATGATGCTGGTCATCCTCCTGTTCGGCTTTATCGGTTACCGGTTCCTTGGCGTCCGGGAGTTCCCGAGCGTAGACCAGCCGATTATCTCGGTCAACGTATCTTATCCCGGAGCGAACGCCGACGTGATCATGAACCAGATCACCGAGCCGTTGGAGCAGAATATCAACGGCATCCCGGGTATCCGCTCATTGAGCAGCGTGAGTAGCCAAGGCAGCAGCCGCATCACGGTAGAGTTCGAGCTATCCGTAGATATGGAGACGGCGGCGAACGACGTACGCGATAAGGTATCTCGTGCCCAACGCTACCTGCCCCGCGACTGCGACCCGCCCACGGTATCGAAAGCCGATGCCGATGCCTCCCCGATCATGCAGATCGCCATCCGGAGCAATAAACGCTCGTTGATGGAGCTAAGCGAGATCGCCGAGCTAACGGTGAAAGAGCGCTTGCAGACCATCGAGAACGTGAGTGGCGTGGATATCTGGGGACAAAAGCGATATTCCATGCGCCTATGGCTGGACCCGATCAAGATGGCGGGTTACGGAGTGACCCCGATGGACGTGAAGAACGCCGTCGATAACGAGAACGTGGAGCTTCCCTCCGGTAGTATCGAGGGAAATACGATCTCCTTATCCATCCGTACCTTGGGATTGATGCATACGGCGAAAGAGTTCAACGACCTGATCATAAAGGAGGACAACAACAATATCGTGCGCTTCTGCGATATAGGGCGTGCGGAAGTAGCGCCCGAGGACTTGCGCAGTATGTTAAAGAAGAACGGCGAGCCGATGGTCATGACCGTTATCATCCCCCAACCGGGAGCGAACCATATCGAGATAGCCGACGAGGCCTACAAGCGTATCGAGCAATTACAAAAGGACTTGCCGGAAGATGTCACCGTCGAGATGATGTATGACAACACCCGCTTTATCCGGGCCTCTATCGGCGAGGTACAGCAGACGATCTACGAGGCTTTCCTATTGGTGGTATTGATTATCTTCTTGTTCCTCCGCGACTGGCGGGTCACGCTGGTTCCCGTCGTCGTCATCCCCGTATCGCTGGCGGGCGCATTCTTCGTGATGTATATATCCGGATTCTCCATCAACGTATTGACGATGTTGGCGGTCGTGCTCTCGGTCGGTCTGGTGGTAGACGACGCGATCGTGGTGGCTGAAAATATATATGTACGTATAGAGAAAGGCATGTCGCCGAAGGAGGCGGGTATCGAAGGATCGAAAGAGATCTTCTTCGCCGTGGTATCTACCACGATCACCTTGATCTCCGTATTCTTGCCGATCGTGTTTATGGAAGGTATGACGGGACGATTATTCAAGGAGTTCAGTATTGTGATCGCCGGTTCGGTGGCCATCTCTTCTTTTGTGGCCCTTACGTTTACACCGATGTTGGCTACCAAGTTATTAAAGAAGAGAAAGAAGAAAAACTGGTTCTACCGGAAGACCGATCCGTTCTTTGAGGGCCTGAATAGGATCTACGCTCAATCGTTGAACGCATTCTTGGGGCATAAGCTATGGGCGATCCCAATCGTAATCCTCCTGTTCGGTTCGATCGGGTACTTCTGGAAGAACATTCGCTCCGAGTTATCCCCGCTGGAAGACCGTTCCATGATCTCCGTGAATATGCGCGGACCGGAAGGCGCTACCTTCGAGTTTATCCGCGACTACGCGGACCGTATCGAGCAAATAGCCGACTCCATCGCTCCCGAGAAGCAATCCATCATGACCCGTTCGTGGGAAGGGGGAGGCTCAATCAACCTCATATTAAGCGACATCAAGGAACGGGAGCGCACGCAGATGGAGATCGCAGAGATCTTCTCCCGCGAGATACGCAAAGAGACCTTGGCCCGCGCCTTCGTACAACAACAGTCTACCTTCGGCGGACGCCGGGGCGGTATGCCCGTGCAATATGTATTGCAAGCCCCCAATCTGGATAAGTTGCAGGAGTTCCTGCCCGCCTTTATGCAGAAGGTGAACGAGAGCCCGATCTTCCAGATGGCGGACGTGAACTTGCGCTTCACCAAGCCGGAGGCACGTATCGAGATCGACCGAGACAAGGCTTCCTTATTGGGTGTCAGCACCCGGAATATCGCCCAGACCTTGCAATACGCGTTGAGCGGACAGCGTATGGGCTATTTCTACATGAACGGTAAGCAATACCAGATATTGGGCGAGATCAACCGCCAACAACGAAATACGCCCATCGATTTAAAGTCGATCTATATACGTAGCAATAATGGGGAAATGATCCAGTTGGATAACTTGGTCAAGGTTACGGAAAACGTAGCGCCGCCCCAATTGTATCGCTATAACCGTTTCGTATCGGCTACGGTTTCCAGCGGATTGAATAAGGGATACACGATCGGCGATGGTCTGGACGAGATGGATCGTATCGCCTCGGAGGTGCTGGATGGTAGCTTCCGTACCGCCCTTTCCGGCGAGTCGAAAGAGTTCCGCGAGAGTTCCTCCAGCTTGATGTTCGCCATGATCTTGGCCTTGCTGATGATCTATTTGGTATTGGCCGCCCAATTCGAGAGTTTCAAGGATCCGTTGGTCGTCATGTTCACCGTGCCTTTGGCTATCGCTGGCGCGCTGATGTTCATGAGTTATTCGGATATCACGATGAATATATTCAGCCAGATCGGTATCATTATGTTGATTGGTTTGGTGGCGAAGAACGGAATCTTGATCGTGGAATTTGCCAACCAGCGGCAAGAGTCGGGACTTAGTTTGCCGGAAGCGATCCGTTCGTCCGCTACCCAGCGCCTGCGCCCGATCTTGATGACGAGCGTATCCACCATCCTCGGTTTGGTACCGTTGGTATACGCTACGGGCGAGGGTGCCCAAGGACGTATCGCCATGGGCGTAGCGGTAGTAGGCGGCATGCTGGTATCCACCTTCTTGACCCTGTTTATCGTACCGGCCATGTATTCATTTATATCCACCAACCGGAAAAAACAAAACACCTAGTTGTAGAGACGGGGCGTGCCCCGTCTCATCCCCTCAAAATGGTAACTAATAATACCATCAGCATGTGATGAGACGGGGCACGCCCCGTCTCTACAACTACATAAAATATAGATTTATGAAGAACGTATATACCTTATTATTTGCCTTCTCTTCTCTCTTTATAGCGGAGGCGCAGCAACCATTCGATCTGAAACGGTGTATCGAAACCGGATTGGAGCGGAACTACTCCATCCGTATCATCCGCAACGAGCAACAGATCAACGACAATAACGCCACCCCGGGAAACGCCGGTTATCTGCCTACCGTAGATATGAGCGGCGGATTCAGCGGAAACAGCAACAACAACCGTAACAGCCTGCAAGACGGATCGATCGAGAAGGCAAATGGTATAAACAGCGAGACGGGCAACGTCGGACTGAACGTTAACTGGACGGTTTTCGACGGTTTCGGCATCCAAGCCGAATACGCGCGCTTGAAGGAACTACAGCGAATGGGCGAGTTGAACACCCGCATGACCATCGAGGATTTCGTAGCCAACCTTTCCAGCGAGTATTACAACCTGATCCGGCAGAAAATCCGCCTGCGTAACCTCCGCTCCACCCTGGATCTTTCCAAAGAGCGTTTACGGATCGTGGAGGAACGGTATTATATCGGCTCCATGTCCCGTCTGGACTTGCAACAGGCTCAAGTGGATTTCAACTCGGATAGTTCCAAGGTATTAAACCAATTGGAGGTAGTGCATACCTCCCGTATCCGCCTGAACGAATTGATGGCATTAAATAATGTAGAGGAAGAAATCCAGATCAAGGACTCCCTGATCTACCCGAACCCCTTCCTCGACGAGGTGGATCTATGGAAGAATACCCTCGAAACCAACGCCTCCCTCTTGATCGCCCAAAAGAACCAGACGTTGTCCGAGCTTGATTACAAAAAGGTAAAAAGCCGCTATTATCCCTATGTCAAGCTAAACGCAGGCTACGGCTATACGGCGAACTGGACGGAAGTGGGTAATTACGACCTCCAACAACGGCTGGGCCTTAATTACGGCGTAACCATCGGTATGAGCCTCTTCGACGGTCTCAACCGGAAACGCGAGCAACGCAACGCCCGCATCCAAATAGAGAACAAACAATTGCGTACCCAAGAACTGGAACTTGCCCTGCGTGCGGCCATGAGCAACTTCTGGATGGCCTATAAGAACAACCTCGACCTGTGGAGCCTGGAGAAAGAGAACCTCGTAGCCGCCCAAGAGAACTACCGGATCGCCATCGACCGCTATAAACTCGGAGAATTGTCCGGCATCGAATTGCGTGAGGCGCAAAACAGCCTGCTGGAAGCGGAGGAGCGCCTTTCCGTGGCGGAATATTCCACCAAGATCTGTGAGATTACCCTGCTTCAACTAAGCGGACAGATATTAACCTATATCCGTCCGGAAGCGGAAAAGGCGAGTTATTAAGCATTAATTGCCGTTTTTTATGTAAGTTCGCGGCAAATCGCAAGCAAATGCAGATCATACAAAAGGTTAATACATTACGAAAAGGATCGCTCTTGTACCGCAGCATCCGCTACCGTAAAGGATTCGGAGTACATTCGCCTTTCGTTTTTAACCTCATAACGAAGGTCATCGAGGAAAAATGCTCCTATTATAGTTTCTATGATATAGAGCTTTTACGCAAGCAATTATTATTCAAGGAAGGAGAGATTACCTATCCGGACCGGCAGAACAAGGGGAAACAGAAGACCCGCTCCATCGGCGAGATCGTGAAACGGGAAGCTATCCAGCCCAAGCATGGCGCTTTATTGTTCCGTCTGACAAACTATTTCAAGTCCGGCAATATCCTCCAGATAGGAACCACGATGGGGTTGTCCACCTTATATCTGACCTCCTATGCCACGGGATTGAATTGTATCGCCTTGGAAAACGTGCCGGAATTCGCCACGATCGCCCGTCAAGCATTCGCTAAAGAGGGACGTAATCCCATCGATTTGCGTATCGGTAATTACAAGGATTTGCTTCCCCAAGCCTTACAGGATATAAATAGCTTAGATTTTGTTTTTTTCAATACGCTATATGAACAACATAACAACCTCTGGCTGTTTAATGAATGTATGAAACACGCGCACAACGATACGGTATTCGTTTTCGAGGGAATCAAGGCGAGCCGTAAGATGCGTGAACTTTGGGAAGAGATCTGCGCATGCCCGGAGGTGACGGTCACTTTAGACCTTTACTCGCTAGGGATTGTTTTATTCAATAAGAAATTGCACAAACGAGATTATATTGTTTACTTTTAGGATTCAAAACAAGTCAAATATGAAGAAGAGTATTATCTATACCGGAACAGGCGATAAAGGGACCACTTCACTGGTAGGTGGGCAACGAGTGTCGAAAGCGCACGAGCGGATCGAGAGCTATGGAACCATAGATGAGCTGAACTCCTTTATCGGATTATTAATCACGGCCTTGGATGATGAGAAAGACACCGATTTCTTATCATTCATCCAACATAAGCTATTCACGATCGGTTCTTACCTGGCCACGGATCAAGAGACCACGGAATTGAAGATCGAGAGCAAGGTAACGCCCGAGAGCATCGAGCGCATCGAGCAGGAGATAGACCGCTTGGACAATGAGCTACCGAAGATGCGCGCGTTCATCCTGCCGGGAGGATGCCGTTCGGCCGCCCTCGCCCACGTCTGCCGTACCGTCTGCCGCCGTGCCGAGCGACAGATCTATCGCCTGGCCGAGAATTGCCCCGTGGAGGAGCCGGTACTGAAATTAATGAACCGTTTATCGGATTATTTCTTCGTTTTAGCACGAAAAGAATGCATAAACAATAATGGTGAAGAAATTATTTGGAATTATACTTGCGTATAATAAATAAAACCATATTTTCGCGGGAAAATAGAGAACCCAACCGTTTCGACGGTTATTAATACTTGACAGCTATGTATTGGACATTAGAGTTGGCTTCAAAATTGGAAGACGCGCCCTGGCCTGCGACTAAGGATGAACTTATTGACTACGCACAACGTTCTGGCGCGCCATTAGAAGTGATTGAGAATTTGCAGGAAATGGAAGATGAAGGCGAGATTTACGAATGTATGGAAGACATCTGGCCGGATTATCCAAGTAAAGAAGACTTTTTCTTCAACGAGGAAGAATATTAATTCAGTTGATAGTAGACAATTGCCGATTGACAGTTATAGAGATAAAAGGAACGAGGTGGGGAACGATCTGATTCCGCTGCCTCGTTGTTTTTTTATGGAAATACAATTTATCCCTATTTGCGGCGTTTGTAGTTACAACGTGAAGTGAATGTTTAAATGAGAAGACGTCTTCTTTCGATCTTGATCCTTTTGTGTACCTGCGCGGGAATCGTACGGGCGCAATATGACGCACGCTTAAGTCAATACTTCATGGCGAAACCGTATTATAACCCGGCGGTGGCCGGAGCTACGGAAGACTTGAATATATTGGCTCTCGCCCGCCTGGAAATGATCGGCGTGCATGGGGCGCCCAAGTCGTTCTTCATCACCGCGGATATGCCACTCACGCTAGGCAAGACGAAGCACGGTGTCGGATTGGTCGTATTTACCGAGGCGATCGGGCTTTTCCAGAATACGCATGTAGGGGCGCAATACGCCTATAAGTATAAATTATTCGGGGGAGCCTTGAGCGGAGGTCTGCAAATCGGCTTGGTCAATCAGTCGTTCGACGGTAGCAAGGTGGTAAAGGTAGAGTCCGAGTACCATCAAGAGACCGATGCCGCCATCCCCGTGGAACAAGTCAGCGGCATGGGATTGGATATGAACTTCGGTATTTACTATACCCATAAACGGTTTTACGCCGGGTTTGGCATGACGCATATCACCCAGCCGGAGCTTCAACTGGACGAGAACGCCTATACCTATATAGGTCGTTCACTTAATTTAATGGGCGGATACAATATTCAATTAAAGAATCCGTTGATAGAATTACAGCCCTCGGTGTTCTTGCTGACAGACATGCAAAGTTTTCACGCGGATATTACCGCTAGGCTGGAATATAATAAGATGTTTAATGGTGGTTTTTCCTATCGGGTGAATGAATCGGTGGGCATCATGTTCGGCGTAAAGCTAGGTCGTATCCAAGCCGGTTACGCCTTTGATTTCCCGACCACGGCCCTAGGCAGGGCAAGTAGCGGCAGCCACGAGCTATGTGTAAAGTATGCCTTAAAGCTGAACAAGACGAAGACAGGGAAAAATAGACATAAAAGTGTACGTATATTATAGTATATGAAAAAAGTATTATTAGTACTTGTAACGGTAGCCTTGCTTACCTCCTGCGGTAAATCTCTCCGGAGTGCCGGCGGTGAGGTGACGGGTGTCAGGTCGGTAGCGTTCAATGAACCAGCGCCGTATGGAATGGTCTTGGTTAAAAGAGGCGCGTTCGAGATGGGTCCCGCCGACAAGGACTCCTTGTGGGGAATCATGCCGGAGACGAAAGGGGTCTCTTTCGACGCGTTCTGGATGGATCAGACAGAGGTAACGAACGCCAAATATCGCCAGTTTGTTTATTGGGTGAGAGACTCTATCATCCGTGAACGCTTGGCGGACCCGGCTTATGGCGGCAACGACCTGTTCAAGATCACGGAAGACCGTTACGGGGAGCCTGTCACTCCGCATTTAGACTGGAGCCGCCCGATTCCTTGGAGACGGGCGAACGAGGATGAGCAACGTGCGATAGAAAGCGTCTATTACACGAACCCCGTTACCGGAGAGAAAGGTTTAGACCCCAAGCAAATGATCTATAAATACGAGTGGTACGACTATACCGCCGCCGCCCTCCGCAAGAATCAATTAAACCCGGTGGATCGGGTTCGCAATACGGATATCCAGGTAGATCCGAACGAGGTCGTCATGATCTCCAAGGATACCGCCTACATCGATGACGAGGGACGTGTAATCAACGAGACGATCACCCGCCCGCTAAGCAACGAATGGGATTTCTTGAATACCCGTATCGTCAATATCTACCCGGACGAGAATTGCTGGGTGAACGATTTCAAGAACGCGTACAACGAGCCATATACCCGCATGTATTTCTCTCATCCGGGTTACGATGATTATCCCGTAGTAGGTGTTTCTTGGGAACAAGCGAGCTCCTTCTGCGTATGGCGCACGAATCTATACAAAGAATCGTTGAGCTTGCCACCAGGACAATTGATAGAGCCGTTCCGCCTTCCGTCCGAGGGAGAATGGGAATATGCCGCCCGTACAGGCAAGAACGAGAATAAGTTCCCGTGGTCTACCGACGAGCTTCAAGACAGCAAAGGTTGCTTCTTGGGTAACTTCAAGCCGGGCAAAGGTAATTATACGGAGGATGGTCATTTGATTACGTCTCGTGTAGGCTCTTTCGCCCCGAATGAGTTCGGGTTATACGATATGGCAGGCAACGTGGCGGAATGGACTTCCACGTCTTACTCCGAATCCGGCCCGAGCCAAATGAGCGACATGAACCCGGATCTGCGATACAACGCCGCCAAGAACGATCCCTACGCCGTGAAGAAGAAAGTAGTGCGAGGCGGTTCATGGAAAGATGTCTCGCAATTTATCCGTTCGGACATGCGTACCTTCGAGTTCCAGAACGAGAACCGTTCTTACATTGGTTTCCGTTGCGCACGTACCCAAATAGGATTCTCTCGTTCCAAGGGGAAGAAATGATAAGAATTATGAATTTTGAATTATGAATTATTTAAGACGACAATACGACGATGGGAAAATATAGAAGATATAAAAACAGATTGGAGATGTTCCTCTCCAGCGAAAGAGGGAAACGAGTATTGAACTTCTTGTATAGCTGGGGTGCGTCCATCGTAATCCTGGGCGCGTTGTTTAAGTTATTGCACTTACCATACGCCAACCAAATCCTATTCGTGGCGATGATCACCGAGTCTATCGTGTTCTTTATCTCGGCGTTCGAGCATCCGAACAAGGAATATCATTGGGAAGACGTTTTCCCCGTATTGAAATCGAAGAATCCGATGGACCGTCCGGATTTCACCGGTACGCCGATCTCTACCATGATCAATTCTACGGATAATGTAGAAGACGATGAGATGGCGGGGGGAATAAATGTCGGGCAGGCAGCCTCTAAGGCGAACGCGCAAAGAGGTGGCTCCTTGAATATCGCGGGTAACCTGGACGTGACGGAAGAAGATACCAAGAAGTTATCCGAGAGCATCAAGAAATTAAGCGGAGCGGCCGAGCAAATCTCCAAGATGGCGGAATTGACGGAAGCTACCCAAAAGTATCTGGAGCAATTGTCTGGCATGTCCGAACACATGGAGCGTTTCAGCCAAGTGACTAATTCGCTTACGAACGTATCCGATACGCTGCTGAACTCTTATAAGAGCATCACGGATAATTCCGATGGCATCAATCAAAACTCTCGTGGTTACGTGCACCAGATGGAGCAATTGAACCGCAACGTATCCGGATTGAATACGATCTATGAGATCCAGTTGAAGAGCATCAGCTCGCAGATCGAGTCTATCGAGCATATTAACGGTGGCTTGAGCCGTATCCGTGAGATGTACGACGGATCGGTGGTAGATAGCTCCGTATTCCGCAACGAGACGGAGAAGATGACTCGCCAGCTAGCCGAGTTGAACCAAGTATACGGCCGCTTGCTGCAAGCGATGACCGTGAATATGGGTTACCAACAGCCGGCGCAGCCGCAACAACAACCGCAGCAACCGATGTATCAGCAGCCGCAGCAACCCGGTTACCAACAGCAATATCAGCAACCGTATGGCTACCAGCAGCAACAACAGGCTCCGTATACAAACAACCCAATGAAGTAAAGAAATATGGCAGGAATATCAAATAATCCCAATTCTCCCCGTCAGCGGATGATCAACCTGATGTATCTGGTGTTCATCGCCATGATGGCACTCAACGTGTCGTCGGAGGTGCTGGATGGTTTTGAGTTGGTGGAAGGTAGCTTGCGAACCTCTATCGATAACTCCTCCCGCCGAAACAAGATCGTAGCGGACGAGATGGAGGCTTATTACCAAGAGAATCCACAGAAAGTGGGCGAATGGGCATTGAAAGCCCGCATGGTGAAAAGAGCGTCCGACAGCCTCTATACGTATATACAAGATTTGAAGATCAGTATCGCTCAAGTGGCTGATGGCGAGAATGCCAACGTAAACAGCATCGAGCATAAGGATGATTTGGAGGCCGCCTCCCGCGTGATGCTCTCTCCGGTAAGTGGGGAGGGAAAAAAGCTGAGGACAGAGATCGATAAGTATCGTATCTGGATGGGTAGCTTTATAGAGGATTCGATGAAGACGGCCGTATTGGAGGCGAACCTAAGCACGACTCCCCCTCATAAAGCGGGTATCAACACCCGTACGTGGGAAGAGGCCTTGTTCGAGAACATGCCCGTAGCGGCGGCTGTTACCTTGTTGACAAAAATGCAAAGCGACATTCGCTACGCCGAAGGTGAGGTCTTATCGAACTTATTGAATAGCGTAGACGTTGGCGATTACCGTGTGAACCAGATCACGGCGCAGGTAATCCCGGAAAGCCAAATCGTGATGCGGGGAAGCCAGTACAAGGCGAACATCGTTTTATCGGCGGTAGACTCCACCAAACGTCCTACGATCTATGTAAACGGAAAGGAATTACCCTACGAGAATAAAGGCGTCTTGACGGTGAATACCGGAGCCGCCGGGACATTCCCCATCAAAGGGTATATCGAAATGCCGAATAGCGACGGCAGCATCATGCGCAGGAATTTCGAGAGCGAGTATTTCGTGACCGAGCCGACAGCGACTGTCGCCCCTACATTAATGAACGTCTTATATGCCGGCATCGCCAACCCGATGCGTATCGCCGTACCGGGCGTACCGAGTGGAAACGTGACGGCTACCATGACGAACGGTACCCTTACCCGTAAAGGTGATACCTGGGAGGCTCGGCCTTCCAAGGTAGGTACCGAGGCGATGATTACCGTAAACGCCCGGATGGCAAACGGCCGTAATCTAGAGATGGCGAAGACCTCCTTCCGGGTGCGTGCCCTCCCCGATCCCCTACCTTATATTGAGTATAAGGATCAGAACGGCAACGTCCGCAAATTCAAGGGAGGCATGATCGCTAAACGTAGCTTAGTAGAAGCGGACGGTATCCTCGCCGCTATCGACGATGATTTACTGAATGTGAAATATACGGTATTACGTTTTGAGCTGACTTTCTTCGATTCCATGGGTAACGCCATTCCCGAGGTAGCGCAAGGAACCAACTTCTCGCAACGCCAGAAGAACTATATCCGTAACCTAAGCAAAGGTAAACGTTTTTATATCACACGTGTAGTAGCGAAAGGTCCGGATGGCATCGAACGTACTATACCGACTATCGAAGTAATTGTAAATTAAGATTTGCAGCATGAAACATCTGTATTACATAGCCGCTTTGGCCGCCACTTTTTTAACAACGATGCCTCTTCACGCGCAGGAAGAAGCAGAGAACGAAGCTACCGAGCAACAACAAACGCGTCGGCGCTCGCCTCAAGCTACCCGTGGAGAACGGAATGATAAGAAAGAGACCGGCTTACCCGAACTGACCGTCCGGGCTCAAGATATGAACGAACGTTTGACGCAAGAGATCGGGAACGCTCGCTGGATGCGTATTATCTATCGGCAGGTGGACTTGATGAAAGAGCAGAACGCTCCGCTTTATTACCCGACCCGCCCGATGAACGGACAGATGAATCTTTTCTCCGTAATCTTCCAGCTTTTAGGCGAGAACAAGATCAAGGCCTATGAGTATCTGGACGGATACGAGGAGTTTGACGAGACTCATTTGATAAACTTCAAGGATTTCCTGGATCGCTTCTATATCCTTTATGAGGAGATACCGGGAAGAGCGGGTGAGGAACCTACCTTCGTAATCAATGAGAGCGATATACCCGCAGCCGACGTACGGTCTTATTATGTAAAAGAAGCTTGGTATTTCGACCAGAATAACTCCGCCTTCGATGTCAAGATATTGGCGATTTGCCCGATCCTTACCTCTACGGGCGATATGGGCGAGACCACCATGCCGATGTTCTGGCTTCCTTACGAGAATATACGTCCGTACATCAGCAACTCATACGTCATGACATCGAATATGAATAATGCCACGACCTTCACGATGGACGATTATTTCCGTCGCCGCATGTTCGAGGGAGAGATCATCAAGACCCAGAACTTGATGAATCGGCCGTTGCAGGCGTATTGCCCGACACCGGATTCCTTAAAGAACGAGCAAGCCCGTATCGAAGGCCAACTGACCGGCTTTGAGAAATCACTCTGGTATCAACCGGATACGACGCAAGTAGCGGTAGACAGCAAAGCGGCGAAGAAAGCCAAGAAGAGCGCAGCGAGAGGAAAAGGCACTACAACCCAAAAGCCTGCCTCCGAAAAGAAAGCCCCCACAGTCAAGGCTCCGAAAGCAGAGAAATCCGCCCCGGTACGCAGCGTACGACGCAGAAGATAAAACATTCCATATATATGTACTTGTAGAGACGCAGCATGCTGCGTCTCATCCCAGCAAAATGGTAACTCAAAACACCATCAGTCGGTAATGAGACGCAGCACGCTGCGTCTCTACAAGCAACCAGGTTATCAAATCCTTATTTAGAACCCACCCACGTCCATTTATGCCAGATGCCTTCTAGCGGTCCGTGTTTATGGTGTTCTGCCCACCATTTACAGAAGCGTACTTGCAAGAAGAAAAAGGCGATACCGATGAACATGCTGACCGTATAGCCACAGTAAGGAGCCAGATTCAAGCCGATCGGGAAATAGATCAGCGCACCGAAAAAGGATTGCGACACGTAATTCGTCAAGCTCATCTTTCCATACGAGCGCAAGATAGAGGTGAAGCGCTTAAAGCCCTCCCATTGATACAGCAATACGAAGGAAGCTACCAATACGAACGTGAAAGCGAATTTCTGCCACATATCAAAAACGACACCGGCCGTCTGACGCACGATAGCGCTATCCGCCGTATCCATCAACAAGACTTTTATCTGATATAAAGGACCGAAAGCGATCGCCGTGACGATCAAGGTCTTTATCCAGAAACGAGTATTCGCCTCCGAGGGGACGAACAGCTTCCTGCGCCCGATCAGCATCCCCAGCATAAACAGCCCGCATGTCTGTACATACCGGCCGGCACCAACGGCCCAAAGCAAGCTAGCCTTTTGCCCCAACGTCACGTTCTGCCAGATGAAATTCCACAGATCACCCCGCTTGGTATGCTCCGCCATCTCCGTGTACATCGCCCCTACCCCTAAATCGGGTAATTGATGATCCGGATTAAACAGGCTGGCGATATAATGATACCACTCCACCGGCTGCAACAAAAAGAGGATAGCCGTTATCAAGACAGCCTTATCGCTCCACTTACGCACGATAAACAAGACAATGCCCACGATGGCGTAAAGCAGCAAGACATCGCCTGCCGGATAGAAAGCGGCGTTCAACGTGGCGAAAAGCGTCAGCAACAGCAACCGCCAAAGGAAACGGTAACTGAAATCCTTCCCCTTCGCCAGCTGGTTCGTGTACTGTATATAAAAGGTAAAGCCGAACAGCAAGGCAAAGATAGAATACGATTTCCCGGCGAACAAGCCAAACACTACCGTAAACACGCCCTCATTCAATACGTTCAGCCATCCCGGAAGCGCAGCCGGGTCCGGATAGACCGGATAGATAAAATGTTCTACATGATGCACCAGCAGGATTGCCAAGACAGCGAATCCACGTAGCGCGTCCACCACCTCTACACGAGGCGACTTAGAGATTGTCGTTTGTCGCATACTATTTATTCGTTATTTGTTATTTGTTGTTTCTGTCAACCATGCGACCTTTTGACTGGATTCATGCGGTTGACCGATTATATCCGCATAAAGCTCCGGGCGACGGGCGTTCCGGTAGCGATATCCCCCGGCCTGCCTCAGCTTCTCGGGGATAGCCGTGGCGATCACGAAATCATCCCCTAGCTTACGGCATTCCGCCAATATATCGCCAAAAGGATCCAGAATCATCGAGCAACCGTTCTTGATCTCATTATAATCACGCCCGATCGGATTGGAGAATACCACATACACCGCGTTGTCGTACGCCCTAGCGGGAAGCCATTTCATAAGCCAAGCGCGTCCCTTCAAGCCATCGAACTCCTGCCGCAAGGTAGTCGGATCGCTCGCCCGGTTCTCCCACAACAGGGGGTCTATCAAGCCAGCCCCGGGACGGGGGGAAGGGGTACACATCGTCACGTGAGGCATGAAGATAATATCCGCCCCCAACAAGGCCGTGGCACGGACATTCTCTATGATATTATTATCGTAGCAGATCAATATACCGCATTTCCAGCCCTTGATCTCAAACACTACATATTGATCGCCCGGCAAGATATTCGGGTTGATAAACGGATGCAGCTTACGATACCTCGCCTTTAAGCCATCCCCATCCACGCAAACTTGCGCTTTATAGATACGATCCCCGTCCCGCTCGAAGAATCCGGCCAGCAGCGTGACACCAAACTCTTTGGCGATAGCGATCAAAGCTCGCGTACTCTCCCCCGTGGGGATCGGCTCGGCGATAGCCAGCAATTCCTCACGAGACAAGTCCTTGGCGAACGTATATCCGCAGACCGAGCATTCGTGGAAAGCCACTACATCCGCCCCTTCCGCCGAGGCTTTCCGGCACATATCCCGAATGATAGAAAGATTATACGCCTTATCGTTATCTCGTGTCTCGAACTGAACGGTAGCGATTCTCAATGATTCCATAATATTTTGATTTAATTGGTTTACATATTTCCCATCTAGGTTGACAAAGATAATAATAATATACTACTTTCGCGGCATAACTTTTTCTACCGATTATGAACATCAGACAAACACGACAAGAAGATCTGGCCGAGGTAATGGCTATCTACGATTACGCGCGCGAATTCATGCAAGCGCATGGCAACGGGAACCAATGGATCAACGGATATCCTTCCGAGGAACTGATCTCCAACGAGATCGAGGCGGGACATAGCTTCGTATGCGAGAATGAGCGGGGCGAGCTAGTGGGGACCTTTTGCTACATCGAGGGAATCGACCCCACGTACCTGAAGATATACGAAGGCGAATGGCTGAACGACGAGCCTTACGCCGTGGTCCATCGCATGGCCTCCAACGGCAAGCAGAGAGGGATCTCCTCCGAATGCCTGGAATGGGCGTTCGCTCATCGCGATAATATCCGTATCGATACCCACCGGGATAATATCGTCATGCAAAACTTATTGAAAAAGCATGGCTTCAAGCAATGCGGTATCATTTACATAGCGAATGGCACGGAACGCATCGCCTTCCACAGAATAGTAAATCATCAATCATAAATCATGCAACATCCTATTGACCTAGCGCATTGGAACCGGAAAGAGCATTTCCTCTTTTTCGGCTCCATGGACGACCCATTCTTCGGGCTGACCACCCAAATAGACGTGACCTCTATTTATAAAGAGGCGAAAGCGGATCACGCCTCTTTCTTCCTCTACTCCTTGCATAAGATCATGACGGCTGTCAATGAGGTGGAAGAATTCCGGTACCGGGTCGTCGACAACCTCCCTGTATGCTTCGACCGGATCCATGTGGGGACAACGATCGGTCGAGAAGACGGTACATTCGGCTTCGGCTTCTTCGAATACACACCAGACAGGCAACAATTTCTTCAAAACGCACGGAAAGAGATCGAGCGTGTGCAAGCGCTTACGGGGCTTTGCTATGACGAGAACGCCCAAAGGCAAGACCTAATCCGTTTCTCCCCGGTCCCATGGATCGCCTTCACGGAGATGAAACACGCTTCTTCTTTCCGCACGGGCGATTCCGCCACCCGCATCTCTACCGGAAAGCTGATCGAGCAAAACGGGCACCAGATGCTCCCTATCTCCATAACGGCTCATCATGGCTTGATGGACGGCAGGCATGTGTCGATCCTGTTGGATCTTATAGCCGATAAAGGTTAGCAGCCATACTCCTATAAGAAGACCCAGTACCCTGCCGGAAGTACCACAGTACTCCCATGAAAGTACTGCGGTACTTCTGCGACAGTACTCCAGTACTCTCAAGGAAGTACTGAGGCCTTATTAAGCATGGCGGATTATTTGCGCATCGGTAAGAAGCGTCTTGTCAAATATCCGCGGACAGGCTCGTCGTATATCTTCAAACTGATGTAAGCCAGCGCGATGCTCGCGATAACCAAGGCCACCGCCTCCGGCCACGCTTCCGCGAAGGTAAGACCCTCCTTCTTCACCCACCCATAATACAAATAGATAAGCGGATAATGCACCATATATAAAGGATAAGAGATATCTCCCAAGAATTTGCAGATACGGGCGGAATGCTTATCGGTAGTTTTCCCGGAAGCCCCCAGGTAAACAAGCACGGGGAATATAAGGATCGCGCATACGGAATCATAGATACCGTTCATCCATAAGTCCTCGCCATTACCGACATAGGACATGGAGAGCAAAACGACGATCGCCAAGCTACAGATCCAGAAAACCCCCTTGACAGGAACGGGTTTAAAGATACGCGCCATCAGCAATCCGATCGAGAAGGAAAACGACACACGCAAGAAACCACCGATCAGGTTATATTCCTCCAACGTCCACCCCACACCGAGATGCCCCGCACCGGAGAAATTGAATATAGCGAACGAAGCCAGCCCGATCCCCGCCAAGACGATAAGCGCCGTAAGCGCCTTGGTCGGCATCCGACGAATAAACAAAGCGTACATAATATTCCCGATATACTCGAAGAACAAAGACCAACTAGGGCCATTCAAAGGAAACATCTCGCCATTTCCACGGATCTCAGGCCCCGAGCCGGGTACGGCCGGTATCAAAAACAGGTTGATAAGCAAGGCGAGCATCACCATGGACAAGGAGACCTGCGTGCCATCCCACTTCTCGCACCCTTGTATATAAAACGCGATGGCACCTATAACAGCCCCCAGCATAACCATCGGATGCAAGCGGATCAACCGGCGTTTGATGAAATCCTTCGCCGTCATGGTTTTCCACCGGTCGTCATAGGCATAAGCAATCACGAACCCGGACAGGATAAAGAAGAAATCGACGGCTAAATAGCCATGATTAAATTGTTGGTCGATAGGACTCGTCGCGAAGGCTTCGAATACATGATAAAATATAACCATTAGCGCGGCGACGCCTCTCAATCCATCCAAAAGGTCATAATGAGGCTTTGTGTCCGCGAACGCGGCCGCTGAGATTTTCGAGTTTGACATTAATTGTTTGAGCTTATTTTGATATTACTAATCCTTCCACTCCCGCGAAAATACAAAAAGCCCCCATCTTTCACCATATTAAGTAGTTCTTTTTGGGTTAGTTTAGAAGAATTAAGGGGAGAATGCTCCTCGTTCCCGTCGTTGCCGAAAGGATAAATAGGGAGCGTATTTACACGACTATCCGCGATGGCCCACACGTATATCGGCGCAAGGCCACGCGAATACCGGCGTAAGGCTACACGTATATACGTGATGGGCTACGCCTATATACGTGAGTGAGAGATACGGATAACGCCTGGCTAGCCTCTCGTTATTAGGTGGTTACTTAGTATCAACTTATAGATCTTGTCCCGAAAGCTTCGGGTAATAGGTATTTTATACGAGTTTACGCTCAACTGATTCCCATCGATCGCATCCACTTGATTCATATTGACAACATATGAACGGTGAATCTGCTGAAAAACAGCTTGAGGCAACGACTCGTAGAGTTGTTTCAACGTCGTGTAGACGACTTCCTTAGACGAGACCGTTTGGATGATCACATAATTCTCCATGCTCTCGATAAAGAGAATATCCTTAAGCAGAATCTTCTTTAACAGCTTGTCGCTCTTCACGAATATATAATCATTGTTCTCTTTCTGTTCCGTCCGCGACAGTTCATGCACCCGGTTGACCGCTTTCAAGAAACGATCAAAAGACACCGGCTTCAATAGATAATCCACCACATCAAACTCATACCCCTTTAGGGCATATCGCTCATAAGCGGACACGATAATTACCTTCGGTGGATCAATTAGGTTCGACAACAGTTCGAGCCCTGTCATCTCTGGCATTTCAATATCAAGAAAGATAAGATCCACTCGCTGAGTTCGCAGTATCGTGTTTAGCTGGATAGCGTCTTCACACTCCCCTACCAAAGTAAGGAAATCTATTCTCTCGATATAACCCCGTAAGCCTTTTCGGGCCATGGGCTCATCGTCCGTAATCACACTTTTTATCTTCATATCAATCTACGCTTATGGTCAGTTTAACGACAAACAGGCTCTCTGTCCGTTTAATATCCAAGTTATATCTATTGGGATACAAGAGGTCGAGCCGTCGTTTTAAATTCTCGAGGCCTATCCCTTGTCCCTCTTTGTGGTTCGCGCTTTGAGACGGGGATATTGAATTTCTAATCTCCGTCTGAATCTGATTCCCGCTTAGCCTCATTTCCAAGCGTATCCTATAATCACCCCTTACATATTTGAAAGCGTTCTCGATCAGGGGCTGAAACAAAAGCGGGTGTATCTTTTGCCCTTTCAACTCCGGATCGAAATACAAATCCAGCGCAAGCCTTTCGCTCATCCGCAATTGTTGAAAGGCGATATACGACCTCAAGTAATTTATTTCCTGCTCCATCGTCACCTCTTGCTCTATATTATAGAGCTGATAGCGCAATAGGTCCGATAACTGCTCGATGCTTTGTTTGGCCTCCTTGTTTTTCTCATCTACTTGAAAATAAATCGTGTTTAAGGCATTGAATAAGAAATGCGGATGGTACTGCGACTTCAGGAATTTCAACTCGGTTCCTAATTGATCCACTTTCACTCTTTCTAATTGAAGACCTTGCTCAATAAAGTATTTAAACAAAATCCCGTCTCGTATCATCGTATAGTACAGAAACGACAGGAGCGTTCCCATGACATTAATCAATAACGACTCTCTCCATTTAAAAGTGTCGGCTAGCATTACATAAAACATCATAAAGGGGTGTAGGATATTTAAGAGGACAAAGTTTATCAAGAAGACAAACACATACTCTTTCCAGTTCGCTCTCTTCTCATTTCTGCTCTTATTAACAAAGAGGCGAGCCATCCGTCGAAAAAGATAATTCAACAGATAGAAATAAGCGATGGTGATACTTAGAGACTCGATACGAGCCTTTAAAGAGATCGCGCTAAACTCCCATATACGCTCGTCATAAGCGATATCCACTACGATAAACAGGCATAAGGAAAGCGTCAATGCGATGAAAAAGATATTCATCCATCCGTGTTTTAGATCCATCGTCATTCTCTCTTATTAATTTACTACAATCCGATTCGCTTACTCTCTTCTATCCGATTCCCGTTTTGAGATTTATGGACCTCTCTACCACGATTGAACCGATAACTGAGAGATATGCCGATCATTCTACTATCATTCTTCTCACTAGACGTATAGTACAGATAGTTGCTATCCACGCATACACGAGGGCGATTGGAATGGAATAGGTCTTGCGCGTAAATATACAAACTAAATTTATCATTCAGCAGGTTTTTGCGAACTCCAAGAGAGACCGTCCATAAAGGTTTCACCGTCGTTTGCCCCTCAATCATTTCACCGCTATAAAAGCCGATCACCTCCCCGCCCCATCCATAGGGCAATACAAATTGATTGCTGATATGCAACATGGGGGTCGCGACCTCATTCTTAAACGTCTTCCCATACAACATCCAATCGAAATGTTTATAGGTTAATGATCCATTTATATGAGCTGTCCACCATTTAAAAGGTCGCAAGTTGTTGAATCCGACTCTCAATCCAAAGGAATTATTGCCCGATAAGTTAAGCGGCATAATCAAGACACGGCTATTATCCTCTACCAGAAAACTTAGCGAGATGGGGTTATCTCTATGAGAATAGAACATATTGAATGAAAATCGTTGCTTGAGCAACCAGGAGATTTCTATATTGTCTATCAACTCAGGCCTCAATTCGGTATTCCCTCGCTCATATAGAAACTGATCCCTAACCTCAACGAAGGGGTTCATGTTCCTATAATTGGGCCGTACGATACGACGGCCATACGTTATAGAGAATCCCTGATTTTCTGAACGCTGATAGCGTGCCGTTAAAGCGGGAAAAAGGTATGTATATTTTTTACTGAAAGCCGTATCTCGAACAGCTGAACCATAATTACTTCTCGTATATGTATTCTCTAATCGAAAGCCCATCTCTGTCGAGAACAGGGAAGACCATTTAGCGTTTAATTGAAAATACGCGGCGTTGATGTTTTCCCTATAGCTGAACTCGCTACTCAGATCGCTGTCTTCTTGCCAATTACCGGCAACTAAGTTCTTATACAAGGCCTTGCTGCCTATATTCACAAAAACAGTTTTAAGCCCGGTGGTTATATCAAACTTCTCAGCAATCGGATAGCTTAGATTCGTCTGTCCGCTGTAAATTTTAATATCCCCATTTGTCTTACCCGACAAGGTATCTTCTCTCACCGGATTACTGCCCGCCTGAAAAAAGGATTTCAGCAGTTGATCATCCTCCCGGTCAAAAAGTTGGTAATCAAAGGAAGCGTCCCATTTTCCCGCTTTCGCGAATTTGTATACCATATTGGCGCCTCCCGTCATATTGGTGTAACTATAATCCATCGCGCTTGAAGCCGTCAAAGTAGAATCGCTCCGGACTTTGTCGCCGTTAAAAAAGTCAGATACGGTAACCTCTTTTTTATGCCTATTAAACCAATTCGAGGAGAAATACGTTCCGACGGTGATCTTATCCGACACATCATAATCCACCCCCGTTTTCATATAATGCCCTATGCTTTGCCTGTTTATATCGCTTACAAAATCCTTTCGCAGCTCAAGCGGCTTTAGACTTAGCGGCTCTAAGTAATGCCCGGAGACCGACAGTTCGATAAAATCCTTTCCCCAATAAGAAGAATAGTCAGCATAGACCGTCCATTTGCTATGCCGAAAACTCAAGGTAAGGCTTTCATTCCCCCTAGTATCTTTCCCTCTTTCCAAGCCGGAAGATACAGCGAGATTTATGCCCTGTTCCTTGATTCCCTTCTTTTGGATATTAATAATACCCGAACTACTCGAAGCGTCGTATTTTGACGAGGGCTGGGAAATCAGTTCTATATTCTCGACTGAATGAGCCGGGATAGAACGCAGATAATTGATTAAGTTCTCTCCCGACAAATAAGTGACCTTGTCGTCCACCAAGACATTCACCCCCGATTTACTATTTAGCATGATCGTCCCGTCGTTTTGTACAATCACACCCGGCAGCTTCCTCAATACGTCAAGCATATTACCATCTGTACTCAAGAATGCCGATGACAAGTTGATTGTCATTTTCCCGGGCTCTACCTTAACCGGAGAACGTTTACCGATTACAGATACCGTAGATAAACGATAAGACTCTTCGCTCAGCACAATGTCTCCCAGCTCATTATTCGTATTTTGTCCGACTTGCCGCTGTATGCTGATCCCTTTGAATCCCATCATCGAAAACACAAGGAGATAGTTATCCGGTTTAAGGTTTCCGATTCCAAATCGTCCGTCCACATCAGATATAGTACCTGTAATATAAGTAGAGTCCGCCGAGTTTAACAACATTATTGTCGCATCCGCCACAGGGATACTATCCCCGTCTATTACCCTGCCCGCTAGTACCGATTGCGCCGATATACCGATTGACTGCATCAGCAGTACCATTCCAATACCTATTTTACCGTATTTCATAACTTGACCATATTTTGATTTCAAGCTCAAAACTACCCCAAAGAAATACGCCCTTCAAATTTATCTGACGAACCAAACGATTTACTTGACGAAACGAAAACACACTTATTAATAGCGATTAGTTCCCCTGATGAACCATTCACCCGACTCCTATCAATGCGTGGATTTCTTGTATATGCAGATGCAAATGTCCCAAATATCCCTCTATCATTTCCCTTAATGTAACCTTTGCTCCTGTAAAATCGCACCAGTAACTATCCAGCCTATTCTTATCTACCGAGTTAATCACTTGGATGATGTGCAGATTGTAATACTTCCACAATTGGATTAAGTTAGCCCAGTCTGCGTTTTGATAATCTTGCAGAGCTATCCACAAGTCGTTATCCTGTGTATAATCCGGGAAGAAAAGCAGGTCTTTGCTATATTGCAGCCGAACTATGCGTTGATGATTATTGGATGCCGCATCAATCAAGTGACCGAGAATCTGCTTGATGGTGCGATTCTGCGTATTTCGCCTTTGCGTGATAACCTCTACGGGTAAACTACTTAACAATTTCTCCTCTGTTTCAATAACCTGTGCAATGCCAGCGGTTATATGTGTAAAATTACTTTCTTGCATGACTTTCTAATTTTAAGTACTTCTGCAAAAGTAAACTCTTAGCCTATCACCCACTTGTAAAAAACTGACTTTATCACGAATGACTACGCACGACTATGCGGATTAATAACATTCAGCCTACAATCTTCGGAAAAGAATGTAGAATACGGAGAACGCGAAGATAGATATTGAGTAGGCGAACAGCCTGTAAACTCTTTAAAGTCTTTCACCAAGTGAGAAGGATCGTAGAAGCCACACGAATAAGCCAAGTCTACGAACTCCATCCCCGGATTATTCTGCAACAGATACAGTGCCCGCTGAAAACGAACTACCCGATAATATTCTTTAGGGCTCATCCCTACATAATTGGTGAATACCCGCTTGAACTGCCTATATCCCAAACAAGTACTTTCTGCAAGGGTATTCACGTTAATTTGCGGTTGATTGATTATTTGGCAGATAGCGTGCTGTGTTCTTTGGTAATTACAATTTGCATCGACCAACCGTTGCGTGAAAAAGCGTTCAATCAACTGGATGCAGACTTCAACGGCTGGTTCGGTAGAAATACTCCATTTCAAGTGATTCAATTCTATATCTTCCAAATCTTCTACATCTATATAATGGTTGTAAAGCTCGCTCATAGAACACCGCACAAATGGATTCAGCCCCAGAGGATGGAATATAACGGCAATCATATCAATGTTACCCTTTGAAATCAAACTCCCATACGTTGAGAATTGTCCCCGGATAAAATTCTTTGGCTGCAAACCTTTTGATTGGATATTCAGATTCTCACCCCGATGGAAAACAAGGTGTACGTAACCTGATGGAATAGTCTGTATCATTACGGGCTCCACTTCATCGGTCTTTAACACCCAATAGTATTTAATGTATTGGGAAAGTACAGGTGACGGATATAGAATCTTGCTTTCTTTCATCGTTATTTCGTTAATCTGCTATGCGCATGGCGGTAAATATAGGAGTTAATCTCCGCATGACAATAAAGTATGTAGAGAATTTAGAGGGATGGCGTATGCTTTGTTCCGCTCCATCCGAAAACCCTGCGAGTGGCAAGCCAGTTCTCGCTATGTGAGAATTGTGGAATAAAACACGATATGCTGGATTTAATTTCCCATATTTGCAGTAATAATGCACGCTTAATAGATTGAGATATGATTTTAGAGTTTAAATTCAGGAATTTCAGATCTGCCAGAGATTGGCAGGTTCTGAGCTTTGAAGCCTCCTCCGATAAGATTGCCGAGGAGTACTACTGCACGACTATCAATGATACAAAGGTTCTGAAACTTGGTATTCTCTATGGAGCCAATGCTTCGGGAAAGACCAACGTATTGTTGGCTCTTGATTTTTTGCGTAGAATAGCTATTTCTCCTAAAATCAATAAGACACAGCCTATCGGATTTATACCATTTCTTCTGAACGATACAACCAAAAGAGAATCAGGCGTTTTTGAATTGACTTTCTTCGTGGGCGATTTAAAACACATCTACACCATTGAAGTCGATAATAATTCCGTTCAGAAAGAGACATTAAAATATTATCCCGGCAAACAACCTGCCGAGGTGTTTTCTCGTGAAACAGTAGATGGTATTACCCACATTCAGTTAGGCAGCAAAGTCAAACTCAATGCGGCAGAGCAAGAGAAATTACAGGTCAACACGCTCAGCAATATGAGTGTCGTGTCGGCTTATGCAACGGCAAACTTTATTTTCCCCGAATTGGAACGTGTGTACAACTACTTCCTAAAACAATGGCTACCCATTCTACGACCTCAGACAAACTTAAAAGTGTGGGCAACGGGAGAAGTTGAGATGGAAAAAGAGAATAAAGCCTTTTTGTTAGATTTATTGCATCGAGCCGATTTTAATATTTCCGGTTTTGATGTTCAACAGAGCGAGAATAATAAAAAGAGTTCTGAGTTGATGTTCGAGCATACGATCTCAGTAGAGGGGCACTCTTCGGTTCATTATCTGCCGGATGCGCTTGAATCGGCAGGGACGATGCGTTATTATGGCTTGGGCACTATTCTTAATATATTGCTTGAGCGTAATGCTATCATACCTGTTGATGAGTTGGAAAATTCTCTGCACCCCGATCTGTTTGCCCACTTTATTAATCTATTTTTGGTTAATTCGACACGCTCGCAACTTATCTTTAGCACACACAATCTTCAATCGTTAGATACCGAAGATCTGCGTAAAGATGTGGTTTGGTTTACCGAAAAGCGGGACGATGGCTCAACGGAGCTATTCTCACTTGACGACTTCAATATTCGTAATGGAGTGTCGTTTCTTAATGCCTACAATGCAGGTAAATTCGGGGCGAAACCGACATTAGGCAGCATCTTCATTCCTAAAAAACAGTAGCTATGGCACGAGAGAAAAGACACAAAGAGACTCGAAAGTCTTATGCTATCGTTGGCGAGGGCATTACTGAGTTTTTCTATTTCGACGGATTTCGTAATAGTGAAAAGGAGTTATTAAAGAAGCACAATATCACCCTGAAGCCTGACAAACCGAAGCATCCGGATTACAGCGACATCATTGCAAAAGCGAAATCGCTCTTGACCAAAGAGTTTGATGTAGTCTTTTGCCTGATTGATATGGATTATATCAACGCCGATGCCACACGTAAACAAGCCTATGCCAAAGAAAAGGCAGCGTGCATTAAGGCGTACAAGAACGCTATGTACTTTATAGAAAGTAATCCTGCTTTTGAGTTTTGGTTGCTACTGCACTTTATCTATACCGACCGCCAGTTCCGCAACTGCGACGAAGTGATTGCAGAACTCAAACGAGAGGGGCGTATAGCGGATTACGAGAAAAGTATTGAGTATTTCTCGAAGAATAATCTATACTCTCAACTCCGAGAGAAACTCGAAACGGCTGTAAGTAATGCTCGTGGGTTGTCCGGTGATACCAGTAATCCACATACTCCATATTCAAGAGTTTTTGAAGTATTTGAAGAATTGACGAGATAAGTTATAAAACAGACCCCTCTACACAACTATTGAAGTGCAGAGGGGTTTGTTTTTACATTTTGAATCGCTTTGTAGGCTCTCTGTCGTTACCTGCTGCGGATAGTTGGTCAATGGTAGCCGTGAAGCTGGCAGAGAACGATGGTCGTTCATTGGGTAGTGGTGACGGGGTAATTGAATGGTTCAGCGATAATGATGGTTCGTTGGGCTTCTCCCCCTCCAATTGTTTACCTTCGCCTTGCTCAATCGGTTTTAATGAGAGCTGTATCTGACGGTCAAGGGTGGCAAGTTCCGACTTCAGAGTTTTCAGGTCATCCTCTTTCTTCCATGTTCCGGCAACCACTTCACGAAGTACGGGCAAGTCACGAGATATTTTCTCGTTGTCCGTTTCGTACTTTTCTATGAGCTTCGGGATACGCTCCAAAGCGTTCAGAAAGTTCAGCGAGGCAAGTTTCGGATCGGCAGCTATGTTGCCATTGTTGTGGCTGTACTTGATATGACTATCACCCTGTATGAAATGGTTTATCTAATTCTATCTGCTTTTGAATACCGTGTATATCAAGTATTACACGTCCGTCAGGAGTTTCACGAAAGGCAA
The DNA here is from genome assembly GCA_028689545.1 of Parabacteroides sp. Lineage (GTDB taxonomy): Bacteria > Bacteroidota > Bacteroidia > Bacteroidales > Tannerellaceae > Parabacteroides. The sequence continues at coordinate 1,318 of JAQVCX010000012.1, read as the reverse complement.
GGCGAGCATCTGTGTTAATCTTAAAGGCTTCAAAGTTGGCTGCAATGGGTAGCAGTACAGGCGACTTTTGAAAATTAAGCATCGGTTCAAGGCTCTTGCTCTTTTCCAACATATCACGGGTGATACCGAACTGTTTGAGGTTATCCCAGTCAATACGGCTTTCGTCAATGGGCTGATACCCTTGTTTTGGCATTTCGGTTTTTTGCTCTTGGGATTGTTGCTTTGCATAATCTGCCGGATTGACGAGATAATCTTTGAGCATCTCATCGGTGGCGGAATAGTTCTGCCCGTTAGCCATACTCTCGATGACAGAGGTAACGTTTTCTACGGCACTACTTTTCACCTTGAAGAAGTCGAAGTTTGTCGGGTCTTTAAACTGTCGGGCAAGATTGGAAAAGAAGTTTTCAAGCACATTGCCGTGTTTGTCTATCTTCAAAAAGTTCTGCTCATTTTGTTTCTTGGGGGGTACGGTCTTTAGATTACCCTGCTCATCTGTACCGCTAACGGCTTTTACTTTCTTGCCATCCTTTTTGTCGAGAACCAATAAGCTCTCTTGTTCTTAATTTACGTCCATTACTGTTGGATTTTTAGTGGAGCATCAATATTAATGCGACGTAAAAATAGAGCTAATAAATTGTACTATAACGACTTTCAAATCACGTGGCAGCATGTGGCTGGGGTTAGGTAGTAGTTGGCTGATCTATGACAAACCAAGAATTAGAAATGTTATTATAATCCAAATTGACAATAATAACATTATCTTTTATGTTATAAATACGAATGCAACTTATTCCTCAGAAACAAACATTATCTTTGCTAAAGGTTGGCTAAATTACCTCAAAGTCGTTTTAGGATTGAGGAGAATCTGATTTATTGGGAACAATGTCAGCACTGTTCTCATCATATAAAAAATAAATTTATGATGAATTTCAATGAACACATGAATGAGGTTGATTTTTCTGAAATACGAAAGTTATGTTTGGAGAAAGGGAAACCTGTTGAAATTAAAAAGAGGGATTATTTTGTTCGGCAAGGCGAGCTTAGTAAATATGCCGGCTCTATTGAAAGCGGAATATTTAGATATACCCGTATAGGGAGTGAAGGGGATGAATATATAGTCGGTTATAGTTTTCAGAATGATTTTGTATGTGATTATACGGCATTAATAAAGAATTCTCATTCTTGTATTAGTGGGTCTGCGGATAAATCGGGTTGTTTTCATATTCCTAATAAAATATTTATCTTTGCCTCATGACATCAGATAACATACTACGAGATATCCTCCCCGATATCCTTATTGATAATTTTGACATAGTCA
>JAQVCX010000103.1 GCA_028689545.1 Parabacteroides sp. | reverse complement strand
CGGAAAGCCTTTCGATACGGAGAAATATGTCAACAAATGGCCGGCTAAACGCCATGATCATTACTTGATTCCCGCGGGAACGATCCATTGCTCGGGATCCGGTGCCATGGTGCTTGAGATTAGCGCTACCCCGAGTATCTTTACGTTTAAGCTTTGGGACTGGGGACGCTTGGGCTTGGACGGCCTGCCTCGCCCGATCAATATCGGCCATGGTTCCCACGTGATCCAATGGGAGCGGCAGACGGAGTTTGTCCGTCAGAACTTGATCAACCAAGTGGAGATGATCGCCGAGGGAGATGGCTGGCGTGAGGAGCGGACCGGCTTGCACGAGAACGAATTCATCGAGACCCGCCGCCATTGGTTCACGGATGTAGTGCCTCACGATACGAATGGGGGCGTGCAAGTGCTGAACGTGATCAAGGGAGATGAGTTGATCGTGGAGAGTCCGGCAAACGCTTTTGAGCCATTCATCGTTCATTACGCGGAGACTTTTATCATCCCGGCTAGCGTGGGTGAGTACACGATCCGTCCGTATGGATCGTCCGTAGGTAAATACTGTGGTACCATAAAAGCGTACGTAAGATTCAGACAATAAGAAAGGACATAGAATTATGTACACAAATGACAATAGAATAGTAATGACATTGGATGCCGGAGGAACGAATTTTGTCTTCTCTGCCATCCAAGGAGGAAAAGAGATAGCCGATCCGGTAGTCCTTCCGGCATGCGCGGATTGTTTAGAGCAATGTTTAGGCAAGTTGGTAGAGGGTTTTAAGGCGATTCAGGCAGGCTTGCCGGAGGCTCCGGTGGCTATCAGTTTCGCTTTTCCCGGCCCGGCGGACTATCAAGCCGGCATTATCGGGGATTTACCCAACTTCCCCTCTTTCCGGGGTGGAGTGGCGTTAGGCCCGTTTTTGGAGGATATATTCGGGATACCGGTATTTATCAATAACGACGGGAATTTATTCGCGTATGGAGAAGCGTTGACCGGAGCCCTTCCGGAGATTAACCGCCGTTTGCGGGAAGCGGGAAGCATGAAGCAATATAAGAACTTGCTGGGTGTCACCTTGGGTACCGGTTTTGGTGCCGGGGTTGTTATCGATGAAGAGCTTTTATTGGGTGATAACGCGGCAGGAGGAGATATCTGGTGTTTCCGGAACAAGAAATATCCGGAGTATATCGTAGAGGAGAGCGTCAGCATACGTGCGGTCATGAGAGTATATGCGGAACAATCCGGTGATATGGGAGCGCATACGCCAAAAGAGATCTTTGAGATCGCCGAGGGTATTCGCCCGGGTAACCGGGAGGCGGCTATTACGGCTTTCTCCGAGTTAGGGGAGATAGCGGGAGACGCGTTGGCATCCGCCATTACTTTGATCGATGGCATCATCGTGATCGGTGGTGGATTGGCGGGGGCCTCTAAATATATTCTTCCCGCTTTGCTGGATGAGCTGAACTCTTCTATAGGTATGGTGGATGGAACCCGTTTCGGACGGACCCAGATGAAGGCGTATCGACTGGATGAGGAGGAGAGCTTCGCCGACTTCGCCCGGGGCGAGGCGGTCATGATTTCTATACCGGGTACGAATCGCAGGGTAGGGTATGACCCTTGCAAGCGAATCGGGGTGATCGTGAGCGAGCAGGGTGCTAACCGCTCGATCGCTATGGGTGCTTATGTCTTCGCGTTGAACCATCTATCTGAATGAGTATGAGAAAGAAATATATGATATCGCTTTTAGGGTCCGTGATGCTGGCTGGTTGCCTCTTCGTGTCGTGTGCCTCCCAAGGGGGTAAGTCGCCGCGAGAGGAACTGAGCCAATACGTGGAGCCCCGGATCGGTACGGCGCATTGCCGTTGGTTTCATTTTACGCCGGGAGCGATGCCTTTCGGTATGGCCAAGCCGGCCCCTTCCACCAACGGGCATATCGGGAATAAATCCGGCTGGGAGGCTACCGGCTACGATTATCGGGAGCAATCGATCGAGGGTTTCCCCTGCTTGCATGAGTTCCAGATCGGCGGGATCGTGCTGATGCCTACGACGGGCGCGTTGAAAACCATTCCCGGGGCGGTAGATGACTCGACCGGTACGGGATACCGTTCCCGTTTCGACCGGGCGGACGAGGTCGCTACGGCGGGGTATTATTCCGTCCTGCTGAAAGACTACTCGATCCGTGCGGAGCTTACCGCCACCCCTCGTGTCGCTATCCAGCGTTATACGTTTCCTGCCGGAGAGGATAGCCATATCTTGTTCGACATAGGAAACCGTCAAGGAGAGAGCGGTGCCGTGCGTGACGCGGAAATCGCCCTTACGGAAGACGGGCGTATCGAGGGCTGGGTGATTACCGAGCCTGAATATGTGAGGAAATATCAACCCGGGGCATCTGTTCCTTTGTATTTCTCGGCGGTGCTAGATAAGGCTCCCGTTGGATATGGCGCTTTCAACGGAGCGGATATCCGTCCGGACGAACGGAAAGCGACGGGTGTGGGTGCCGGGCTTTATTTAACCTTCCATACCCAAGACCAAGAGTCGGTTACCGCGAAAGTGGGCCTTTCCTATACATCCGTGGAGAACGCCCGGTTGAATAGGGAGACAGAGGCTGCCACGCTTACGTTTGACGAGGCCAGGGAAACCGCTCGTCAGACCTGGGAAGACTATCTGGGACGTATCCGGGTGGAGACCCCCGTTCAAGAGGATAAGGTGAAATTCTATACCGGTTTGTATCACGCTTTGTTGGGGCGTGGGTTGGCTAGCGACGTGAATGGCGCTTATCCGAGAAATGATGGCTCGGTAGGACAGATTCCCTTGAAGGAGGGCAAGCCGGCGCATAATCTATATAATACCGATGCGGCTTGGGGAGCGCAATGGAACCTGTCGCAGGTCTGGGCGTTGGCCTATCCGGAGTATTATTCGGATTATATCAGTAGTCATTTGCTGGTGTATAAGGATGCCGGTTGGCTGGCGGATGGAATCGCCAATAGCCGGTATGTCTCCGGAGTAGGTACGAATTTATTAAGTACGATTATCGCCGGCGCTTACCAATGTGGCATCCGGGATTTCGATGTGAATACGGCTTATGAGGCGTGCTTGAAGAATGAGCTGGATGGCGAGAATCGTCCCTTGGGCGCGGGAAAGATCGATACCCGTTATTTCGTGGAGTACGGTTATGTGCCTCACTTGGATAAGGGCGACGGGCCGGACGAGGCTTTCATGTTCTCCGCTTCCCATACCTTGGAGTATGCTTATAGCGCTTGGGCGGTAGCTCAATGGGCGAAGCAACTCGGTAAGACGGACGATTATAACCGTCTGATGGATCTATCGAAAGGTTGGGAGCGCATCTATGACCCTTCCTGTAATTTTGTCTGTCCTAAAAAGAAGGATGGTACGTTTATCGAGGATTTCAACCCGATGCAGGTATGGCGCGGATTCCAGGAGGGCAACGCTTGGCAATATACATTCTATGTGCCTCACGACGCTAAGGGCTTGGTGGCTAAGGTAGGCGCGGACGTGTTCAACCATCGGTTGGACAGTATCTTCACGGTATCTCGTAAATTAATCTTTAGTGGAGGCAAGGAAGTAGGGGCTTTCGCCGGGTTGCAGACCTTGTATAATCAGGGGAACCAACCTTGCTTGCATATCCCTTGGATGTTCAACGAGTCGGGACGGCCTTCCCTCACGCAAAAGTGGGTACGGGCTATCTTGAATGAGTTCTATGGTACCGATGGCATCCATGGCTATGGCTACGGGCAGGATGAGGATCAAGGCCAGCTTGGGGCTTGGTACGTGATCTCTTCCTTGGGCTTGTTCGACATGAAGGGCCTGACGGATATGAATCCTTCTTTCGCCTTGGGCAGCCCGTTGTTCGATAAGATTACGATCCGGCTGAACGACCGTTATTATAAAGGAAAGGAATTCGTGATCGAGACCCGTAATAATAGCAAGCAAAATGATTACGTGCAATCGATGGACCTAAACGGGAAACCCTGGACGGAGATTCACCTTCCTTTCTCGGAGATTGTTCAAGGTGGACATTTAATGTTAGATATGGGTAATCAACCAAAAGATCGATATGAAGACTAAAAGCACAAGCTCAACTATATTCCCGATCCTTTTCGGCTTTTTCGTGATGGGATTCGTGGATGTCGTGGGAATTGCCACGAACTATGTGAAGATGGATTTTGGTTTGTCCGATACGTTGGCGAACCTATTACCCATGATGGTCTTTCTTTGGTTCGCCCTGTTCTCGGTCCCTACCGGTATCTGGATGGGACGGCACGGGCGTAGGAATACGGTGGTCGTAGCCTTGTTTATCACTACCGTGGCTATGCTGATGCCTCTGTTCTTCTACGACTTCGCTTGTATCCTCTTGGCGTTCGCTTTGCTGGGTATCGGAAACACGATCTTGCAAGTCTCCTTGAACCCGATGGTAGCCCGGGTGGTAAATCCGGGTAAGGTGACAAGCGTGCTTACGCTAGGGCAGTTCATCAAGGCGGTCTCCTCCTTCTTGGGCCCGATCATAGCGGGTGCGGCCTCCTCTTTCTGGGGGGATTGGAAGTTGATATTCATCGTTTATTCGGTGACTACCTTATTGTCTATCATCTGGTTGATAACGGCTATTCCGGGTAAGGAGGAAGGAGAGGCGCAAGAAGCGTCGTTCGCCTCTACGCTGGCTTTATGTAAAGACGCTCGGATACGGATGCTTTTCTTGGGGATCCTGTGTATCGTGGGGATCGATGTCGGTCTGAATACGACAATCCCTAAGCTATTGATGGAGAAGCTATCCATGCCGTTGCAAGAGGCCGGGTTAGGGAGTAGCCTTTATTTCGCCGCCCGTACCGGAGGCTCTTTCTTGGGGGCTATCTTGTTGACGAAGATCTCGTCTCGACCTTTCTTACGGGGAAGTATGCTGGTCGCTATCCTCGCTTTTGTGGGATTACTTCTCTCGGATGGCTTGTGGGGCATGGGGGTTATGATCGTACTGGTGGGCTTGGCTTGCTCTAACGTCTTCTCCATCCTGTTCTCTTTCGCGCTGGAACATCGGCCGGAGCAGTCGAACGAGGTATCGGCCCTGATGATCATGGGCGTGTCGGGAGGTGCCTTGGTGACACCTTGCATGGGAGGCATAGCCGATATGTTCGGACAGGTAGCGGGCTTGATGCTCTTATTGCTATGTATGTTATATATAGGATTTATATCATTTAAAACACGATAATATGAAAAAAAGAACTTATTTATCCGTGGGGATGGCTTTGCTGATCGGGGCTTTGTCTGCCCATGCTTCTCCGGGATTATCGGACTTAAAGAGCCGTGTATTGCCGGCGGTCTATAAATCGAAAAGCGGACTGACCCAAAAGGTGGAGATCTCCGTGAAACATGAAGGGGAGCCTTCTACGGTGACGATCCGTCTGGGCGAGCGAAGCCATAAGGAGAAACTGGTGGCCGGAGATAATGTATTCCTGGTAGAGATACCCGAGGTTAGCGCTACCAGCCAATTGCCGCTGACGCTGACCAGTGGAAAAGAGAAGGAGGAAACGATGGTGACCGTAAAGCCGGTTCGCCATTGGCAGATGAATATGGTGCAGCATACGCATACGGATATCGGCTATACCCGTTCGCAGATGGAGATCTTGGCGGAGCATTTGCGGTATATAGATTACGCGTTGGACTATTGCGACGCTACGGATAATTATCCCGACTTCGCTAAGTTCCGTTGGACGTGCGAGATCGCTTGGGCGGTTAGCGAATATCTGAAATGCCGCCCGGCGGAACAGATCGCTCGCTTGAAGCAACGGGTGAAAGAAGGTCGTATCGAATTGGCTACGATGTACTTGAATTTTGATGAGCTGCCGGATGAGCAAACGCTTGCCGCCTCGCTTTATCCGATCAAGCAATTCCGGGAGAACGGGATGCGTGCCGAGGTGGCTATGCAAAATGACGTGAATGGTATCGGTTGGTGCTTCAGCGAGTATTTCGCGGATGCCGGCGTGAAGTATGTCAATATGGGTACTCACGGCCATCGTGCCTTGATCTGTTTTGATAAGCCTACCGTGTTCTGGTGGGAATCCCCTTCCGGGAAGAAGGTGCTGACGTATCGTGCCGAGCATTACATGCATGGAAACTTATTTGGCATCGAGTCCGACGATTTCGAACGCTTTGAGACACGGGTGCTAGCGTATCTGGATCAGATGGAAGCGAAAAACTATCCATACGATATATTGGCCGCCCAGCATTCGGGTTATTTCACGGACAATGCGCCTCCTTCCACGAAAAGCTGCGAGATGCTACAGAAATGGAACGAGAAATATGAATGGCCGAAATTACGCACGGCGGTAGCCAGCGAGTTCTTTAAGACGGTAGAGAGCCAGTACGCGGATCGTATCCAGACCGTTCGTGGCGCTTGGCCGGATTGGTGGACGGATGGTTTCGCTTCCGGTGCCCGTGAGGCCGCCATCTCTCGTGTGACTCACTCGGATATTATCGCCAACCAAGCGGGCTTGTCGTTCGCTAAAATGCTAGGCGCCCAATTGCCGACGGATATCAATGGTCGGATTCATGAGATCAACAAAGCTCTTTTGTTTTACGACGAGCATACTTTCGGGCATAGCGAGAGCGTGCGCAACGCTTATGGATTGGAGACTTGGGAGCAACGTTCCTTGAAGCAATCGTACGCGTGGGAGGCCTATCGCCATTCCGGTTTGCTGGGAGAGGCTACGATGGGTATATTGCAATCGTTCGTACCCAAGAGCGATGTCCCGTCTATCGCCGTATTCAATACATTGAACTGGAGTTATAGCGGCATCGCCAAGGCTTACGTGGATCATCAGATTCTTCCGAAAGATAAGGCGTTCGAGATCGTGGACGCGGCCGGCAACGTTATTCCCGCCCAAGCTGGCGAGAGCCGTTCCGACGGTACGTATTGGAGCTTTTACGTGAAAGATGTCCCGGCCTTGGGATACGCGCAGTATTATATAAAGGTAAAGGACACGCCCCGTCCGGAGATACAGAACGCTACGGAATTGAAGGAGACGCATGTGGAGAATCCTTGGTATGCCATCGATTTCAATACCCGCAAAGGAACGATCAGCCAATTGTTCGATAAGGATTTGAAGAAGCGACTGATCACGCCGGAGGCCGAGTGGGAGATGGGTGAGTTTATCTATGAGATCATCGATAGCCGTCATCCGATGGAGCAATATCGTGCCCCTCAATTCCTTCGCCGCCGTCCCGAGAAGATGCGTTTCGAGAGATACGAGAAAGGCGATGTCTGGGATACGTATCGTTTCCGGGGAGAGACCGTAGCGGGACGTGAGCCGAATAATCTGATGGTGGAATTTCGTGTGTTCAACGTGACGAAGAAGATCGAGGTGGTTTATCGCCTGCGTAAAAAGGCGGTGACAGATCCGGAAGCGGTGTATATCGCTTTCCCGTTCGAGGTTGAAGGCGGTAAGATCCATTTGGATGTGCCCGGCGGATCGATCGAGGCGGGTGTAGACCAAATCCCGGGTTCCTCTAACGACTGGTACACGGTGCAAAACTTCGCCACGGCCCGTAACGCTGAGTCGCAAGTCGTAATGGGTAGCCAAGAAATACCATTAATGCAGTTTGGGGCGATCAATACGGGGCGTTATAAGGCCGGAGCCGTACCTCAGTCCACGAATATGTATTCATGGCCGATGAACAACTACTGGGTAACCAATTTCAACGCGGACCAGATGGGAGAGATGCAATGGAGCTACTTCATCAACTCTTCGAAAGACAACTCGATTGAGTACGCTACTAAGTTCGCCTGGGAGAACCGCATCCCGTTCTTGACCCGTGTATTGCCCGCTGGAGATAAAAAGGGGCAGTCTCTCCAATCAGCTTCCCTCTTTAAGATCGTGCCGGAGAACCTGTTGCTGGTAAATATGCGACCCGTGGAAGGCGAGAACGCCGTCATGCTCCAGCTACGTGAGATAGGCGGGAAGCCGGCCACTTTCTCTGTGACCTCGGATAAAATTAAATTCGTGAAGACTACGGTCTGCGATGTGGTGGGAGATCCGGTATCGGGGAATCCATTGAGTTTCGCCCCGTGGGAGAATAAGTTTATCAAATTATCTTGGTAGTGTCTAGGGGGCGGGTTCTGCCCGCCCCCTAGATTGATAGAGGGATACGATAGTCCTGGAGGAACTAATACGTTTTGGTATGTCAAAAGGCTTACGTGCCAAAGTATGTTAAGCCGATAACAATCAGACTATTGTAGTTTCTTAAAATTTCCTACTTAGGACACTGCAGTTTCCATTAGTAGACACTGCAGTGTCCTAAGCAGGAAACTACAGTGTCCTAAGCAGGAAACCACAGTGTCTATTAATGGAAACTGCCATATCTTATAAAGGAAACCGTGAATCCCTTCTATCTCTTATTCCCATCTGTATTGTTCTACATAGCCATCGAAATACTCGTCTTGTTCGACACCCATTTTCTTGGCTAAGGCAATGATGTAGGTTTGCTCTTCGGGAGATAACAAGAGTGCTCCCCGGCGTTTTAGGTAATAATTCTTACGACCGAAATACAGGATCAGCCGCATACGGAAGGCCTCCTCCACACGAAGGGTGAGCGCTTTCACGGTGCATATGAAACCTTTGGCGTAGCGAACTTTCTCGTTGGAGCAGTAATACCGGCATTTCCCCTTCCTCTCCTTGATCCATGCGGGATTCAAGGTCGATACGAAAGTCACGTCCGCCGGGATGTTTCGTAAGGCGAATTGTCGTAGGCAAGTTTCGGATTGAGGGCATTGACTCTCGGCGCACATACCGAATAGAAAAGGGATCTCTGAATAATCGAATGGTTTTTCTTCCATTGTTTAAATAGGATATAAAGATTAATAAAGTTTATCAGCTACAAATGTATGCCAAATCGTGCCTTAAGCCAAATAAATCGGTGTTATTTCGTAGGGAAGAAATACCTAATCCCTTATATGGGTTTCAATTCTACGGTCAGCCCCATAGCTGATGCGATACGATAAAGAGTGGAAACTGTTGGGACTGTAAGGCCTCTCTCTATTCTTGAGATATACCCTTTGTCAGCTCCAATGCGTTTAGCAAGTTCTTCTTGTGTAAGTCTTGCGTTTTTTCGGGCATCTAATAGTATTTGAGCGTTATACTCTTCCCATGCCTTTTCACGATTTTTTTCACGTTCAGGAGTTCCTTCCTTACCCAGACCTTCGTCTAGCCAAGCGTCTATATCATAAATATCTTTACTGATTTCCTTTAGTTCCATAATATTCCTCCTTTAATTTTAGTGCTTTTTCTATTTCGCTATTGGGTGTCTTTTGTGTTTTCTTTTTGAACGCATTAAAAAGAACCACGATAGTGTCACCGTCATATATGAAAAAGATTCGAATTTCATTATTGCCATAAGTTACACGAAACTCATAAACTCCATCACGTATAAATTTTATAAAATGTCTTGGCATTTTATCCTCAGCCTTGAATAAGTCCAATGCGCGGCGGATTTTATTTATTTCGTCTTTCGACAACTTCTTCATGAAGTCGCCGAAATAGCTTTTATATGCAATTATCGTTCTCACGATGCAAAGATATAAAATGTTATATAGATATATAACTTCAAGCAACTTTTTTTTCTGAAAGAATCGGGACTCTTACCAGAAACAAGGCATATGAAAACTATCCTAGATGAAATTGTTCTCTGCTCAAAGCAAAAATGAGTTTAAATTGTATTCTGCTCTAAACAATTAGAAATATTATTGCTACTTTTGTACTTGGGGAATTGCAGAGTTCCCCCAGAACTAATTTAATGTACCAAGTAAGAATGCGGATGGAAGACTCTTGTGTTGGAAGTATTGATCTAAGGACTCATTTTGATAAGATTTATGTAACCTATTTTTCGCGAATGCATCGTTTCGCGAAAGAATATGTCTTGTCTGATGAGGATGCGGAGAATATGGTACAAGATGTCTTTTTATTATTGTGGGAGAAGAGGGATGTGCTGGATATACAGGTCAGCTTGGCCTCTTATCTTTTCTCGCTGGTAAAAAACCGTTGTTTGGATTATCTGCGTCGGCAGGTGGTCGCCGAGGATTTCAAGCAAGAATTGAACGCGAAGTTATCGGCGTTGGAGCAATTCGATTATACGTTTAGCTCGGAAGAGGAGGTAGAGCGGACGATACAAGCCGCTATTGATAAATTACCTGAACGTTGCCGCCAAATTTTTGTTAAGAGCCGTATCGAGGGAAAGAAGTACCGAGAGATCGCGGACGAGTTGGATTTATCTGTCAATACCGTGGAAAGCCAGATGGGTATTGCGTTGAAGAAACTTAGAATGGAATTGAAAGATTACTTACCCTTGCTTATATTCCTGTTGAACGTTAAATAATATTTATTTTCAATTACCTTTTAGTGGTAAATGAATCTTAAAACGCTCTTTATTACAAAAGCGAAGAATAGTTAAGGATGCATGAACTGATAATACTTTATTTTAGTGGGGAGATAACCGCGGATGAGAAAAGGCGATTGTTCTCTATGATGGAAACAGACTCGGATTTACGTAAGCAATTCGGGGATGCGCAGAATCTTCATGCACTGACATCTTTGCTACCAGAGAAGGAGGATCGTGCGTTTGCCACCGGTAAATTATTGGAATTTAAACAAGCGCGGCGAAAAGAAAAGCACACGATATCTTATAAGCATATTATAGGATACGCGGCGGCTGTTTGCGTCGCGGTTCTTTCCACTTGGATGATCATGAGTCGTGATACGGAAGTGCTACCGGAGGCTGCTCCCTTGATTGCCTATGCGGAGTTCGCTACTCCATCCGGCCAACGTGCCAAGGTGAAATTGCCGGACGGAACGACCGTATGGCTGAATGCCCGCTCCGTATTGAGATATCCGAGCCAGTTCACGGGAGGCGTGCGAAAGGTGGAGCTGAACGGAGAGGCTTTCTTTGAGGTCTCCCGCGATGAGAAGAAACCATTTGTGGTGTCTACCGAGAAGTTGGATATAAAGGTGCTGGGCACGGAGTTTAATGTCTTCGCCTATAAAGGACGGAATGAGTTCCATACCTCTTTGGTGGAAGGATCCGTGAAGATATACGATAGTAGGGACGAGGCGCATGCCCTGTTTATCAAACCGAATGAACGGGTGGATCTGGTTGGCGACAAATTGCGGAAAAGCTCATTCGATAGTATGGATTTCCTCTTATGGCGAGAGGGTATTTATGCGTTTGATGATGTCACTTTCAATGAGATCATCAAGAAATTGGAACTTTATTACGATGTAAATATAGTAGTGAAGAACACAAAATTGGATACCTATAAGTTTAGCGGAAAGTTCCGCCAACGAGACGGTGTGGAGAGTGTGCTCCGTACGTTGCAAAAGGTAAAGCGTTTCTCCTTTGTGAAGGATGAGGAACTCAACCGGATAACGATTCGTTAGCTGATTATAAATCAATTAGATAATAAAAAGTAGTAACCATGAAATCTATAGCCTATGGTATAAAGGAAAAAGTCTGAATAAAGAAAGATCGGCAAGTGTTGGCGCACTCACCGATCAAGCTTAACACAAAAATTAAAACACAATTTAAGTATTAAAAAAGTAAACAAGTAAACGAGGTAAAGTTATGAAAAAAGAACCGAAATTTCTAAATGTCATGAAAATTTCAACCTTTCTTCTTTCCGCCTGTGCATTTTCAGCTTTCGCTGCTCCTACGAGTTCGCAGAATGCAAAGGTAAACATCAGTGGAAATGGAATTACGATCGGTGAGTTTATCGATCAAGTGGAGAAACAAACGGATTATCTTTTTGTTTACAGCAAGAATGAGGTAAACACGAATGATAAGCTGGCAGTAAAATCAGGAAATCGGACGGTAGCCCAGTGCCTGAACGAGGTGTTTGGCGAGTCTGGCGTTCGTTATACATTCGAGAATGATTATATAGTCTTGACAAAAGGCGCTTCTCCTGTTGCGCAACAAGGCAAGAAGATAACAGGTACGATCGTAGACGCGAACGGAGAGCCTATTATTGGCGCGAACGTTGTAGTAAAAGGTACCACGAACGGTACGATCACGGATTTCGATGGTAATTATACAATTGAAGGTGTTCCTTCGGGAGCTACTTTGCAGGTGTCTTACATTGGTTATTTAACCAGGGTCTGCGGATAAATCCGGTTGTTTTCATATTCCTAATAAAATATTTATCTTTGCCTCATGACATCAGATAACATACTACGAGATATCCTCCCCGATATCCTTATTGATAATTTTGACATAG
>JAQVCX010000189.1:1147-2702 GCA_028689545.1 Parabacteroides sp. | reverse complement strand
CACCTATTCAGCACGAAACCATACATCAAGCGATGGAGGGAAAAAACATCGTTGGACAATCTCAAACAGGAACTGGTAAAATAGCCGCGTTCGTGTTGCCTATCTTACACCAAATCGACCCACAAAAACGACAAGTTCAAGCGCTTATCCTAGCACCTACTCGAGAGTTGGTTACCCAAATTCGAGAAGACGTGGTTCAAATGTCTGGAAAAATGCGAATGATGTCACTCGCACTTTACGGAGGGTCAAATATCCGAGGACAAATCCGAGCTCTTGAAAAAGGGCCACAGGTTATTATCTCTACTCCAGGGCGACTTCTCGACCTACAGAGCCGAGGGTTTGACCTTTCTACCGTACAATTTTTTGTTATCGACGAGGTAGACCGAATGCTTGACATGGGATTTCGAGACGATATCGAAGACATCTGGTCTAGCTGTACATCTATCAAACAAACATTTTGTTTTAGTGCGACTATGACTCGAGAGGTAAACAATATCATCGAGAGCCACTTGGATAAAGACTACGTACTTATCAAAACCAGTGATACTATCACGGCCGACACTATCGACCACTCATTCGTACCTGTTTCAGACGTACACAAATACACATATTTGACGTCTTTGTTGACGACAGCTATGGAAAAAGACGAGTCGGTTATCGTGTTTGTAGAAACCAAACGAACCGCTGACCGATTGGCACAGCAACTCTACAACGATAAATTTCGAGCGGCTTCTATTCACGGAGACCTTACACAACGAGAGCGTTTTTCGGTAATGCGACAATATAAAGAACGATATACTCGAGTACTCGTAACGACCGATGTAGCAGCTCGAGGGCTTAACCTAGGGCACATTCACCTCGTAATTAACTACGAAGTACCAAATGATCCTGAATCATACATCCACCGTATCGGTCGTACTGGTCGAGCCGGAAAAGATGGACGAGCTATCATGCTCGTAGCACCAAATGAATACAGCGGACTTATCGGAATCGAGCGAGCAAACCGAGTAACGGTTGCGCAAGCAGATGAAAACGGAGAAAAAGTAGAGAGAAGCGTAGCTCTAGGTCGTGCCGGTGGAGACCGTGGAGGATTCGGAGGACGCGGACGAGGTCGTGGAGGATTTGGAGGACGAAGCCGAGGCGGATTCGGAGGCGGTTCTCGAGGAGGTTCTCGCGGTGGATTCGGAGGTCGAAGTAACGACCGAGATGGAAGCTTTGGGGGTGATAGAGCCGACCGAGCTCCACGAGGAGACCGATTTGGAGGAAGCGAAGGGCGAAGTAACTTTGGCGGAGACCGAAGCGACCGTGGAGGATTCGGAGGTGGTAACTCACGAGGTGGATTCGGAGGCCGAAATGACGACCGAGGAGGAAGCTTCGGAGGTCGAAATGACCGAAGTGACCGAGCTCCACGAGGAGACCGAGGTTCTCGAGGTGGATTCGGAGGTAACTCACGAGGTAACTCTCGAGGAGGTCGACGAGACTCTTCTTACGGAAGCGACTTCTTGTAATAGACATTTAAAAAAATCCCGTATGGCGCGTAGCTGTGCGGATTTTT
>JAQVCX010000189.1:0-1137 GCA_028689545.1 Parabacteroides sp. | reverse complement strand
TAAAAAAACACCTCGCCTCTTCTTGTTTTGTAACTTCTTTATGATATGAATTTACCTAATAAACGTCACGCTTTTACGCTTGTGGAACTCATTGTGGTTATCGCGGTTTTGTCGGTGCTCGCAACCGTTTCTTTTGCTACCGTGTCTAATGTATCCGTTAGCGCGAGAAATAGCGCTCGTGTTACAGATGTATCAACTATTGCCAGCAAGCTAGAAACGTGGCTATCTTTAGGAAAGCCACTTCCTAAGCCAGAAAATGGTGTAGACCTTATCGCCTCGGGGAGTGTGGTAGGATATCAAGGAAATTTTGGTACCAATAGCGCCCGAACGCTTGGCTTAAGCGAAATAAAAGACCCTAAAGATGGCGCGTACTATACCTATGTAGCTGACAGTAAGCTTAAAAGCTATCAGTTGTTGGGATTTAAGGAAAATACGGCGGCATTTATTTTGGGACAAATTGGGTATGCCGATAGCAAAACACCTTTTACAAAAGGGGATACACTGGGAACTCTGTATGATACCATTGCGCAAACACCGATAGAAAAAATGTATCCCAACTCTCAGATAGACCTACTCCAAACTTCCAGTGGACTCACGGCTCTGTTTAGCGATACGAAGCAGCTGAGTGGTACGGGTTTTGCTTTTGGAGGAAGTATGTGGAGTTTGTTGGCTAAACAATCTAACTTTGACGCCCCAAAATCGTGTCCGGCCGGTTTTATACCCGTACCTGGAAATGTGGAGTTTTTGCAGCCAGGGTTTTGTGTGATGAAATACGAAGCGAAAGCTCTGGGTGGCACGGCTGGCCCGAGTGCCGACGGAATCACGTATAAAACACACGATTATCAACTTTCGGATACGGTTGTGTCTAACGCAAAAGATATGGTGATAGCTACTATTAGCCAAACGCAAGCGGTCGCAGCTTGTCGGGCAATGGGAAGTGAATACCATCTAATTAGCAATAACGAATGGATGACGCTCGCGCGAAATGCAGAAGCACAAGGAGGCAACTGGTCGAGCGGAATGGTGGGCAGCGGGTATATGTATAGCGGGCACAATGACCAATCTCCCGCAACTATCCTCACTGCAAGTACCGACGATAGCTTGGGCTATGCAAACACGAATGACACGGCTACTACA
>JAQVCX010000011.1 GCA_028689545.1 Parabacteroides sp. | reverse complement strand
CGCGCAATGGGATGAGTTTAAACCCGGTTCCGTAGGACGCATCGTAGACCGCATGGAAGTCCGCATCGATTCGGAGGACCCGGAAAACAAGGTGGGAGAGATATGGGTAAAGGGTATGAACGTGATGCTCGGTTATTACAAGAATCCAGAGGCCACGAAAGCCATCATGATGCCTGACGGATGGATGCGTACCGGCGATCTGGGAACCCTCGATAAAGATGGATCCTTATATATCCGTGGCCGTAGCAAAAGCATGATTCTAGGGCCTAGCGGACAGAATATCTATCCGGAAGAGATCGAGGATCGCTTGAATAACCGGCTATATGTAGCGGAATCGCTCATCATCTCCCAAGGAGGCAAGCTAGTAGCCCTCATTTATCCGGATTGGGAGCAAGCGGATAAGGCGGGCATACAACATTCCGAAATCGAGAAGTTAATGCAGACCAACATTGACCAAGTGAACGAGGAGATGCCGAATTACAGTAAAATCACCTGTTTCAAGCTGTATCAAGAAGAATTCGAGAAAACGCCTAAAAGAAGCATCAAGAGATATTTATACCAACCGGCCGAATAAAAAGGAAGAGGGTGCGTCAAAAGTATGTATTTACTTGACGCACCCTCTCACTTTTATATAAAGCGTGTTTATCCTTGACGAAAATCCTTTAAGACCTTTTGCAATTCTTGTCGAGCGAAAAATATACGGCTCTTGATCGTTCCCAGGGGAACATTCAGTTTATCAGCGATCTCATTATACTTATAGCCGCTCAAAAACATAGAGAATGGAACCTTCAGCTCATTGTTCAAACCGTTGATCGCTTTCGTGATCTCCTGAATTTGAAAAGCACCATCCGGAGAACCAAAACCTGAGTCGTTCACAGCATCCAAGTTATATAAGTCGACACCTTGATCTACGACAGTTTGCGCACGAACGATCTTATGATAATTGTTAATGAAAATATTACGCATCACAGTCAAGACCCAACCTTTAAAATTGACATTGTCTACAAATTTCTCTTGATTGTCTAAAACCTTCAGCGTTGTATCCTGCATCAGATCTTGGGCATCGTCTTTATTCGCCGTAAGCATAAGCGCAAAATTCATCATGTTTTCTTGCATGCTCAATAATTTTTTCTGAAATTGCAACGCATTCATATTGTTACTTGTTAAATAAGGTTTAATACCATATAAGTATTACCCTTCAAACATTGAAGGATGGAGCAAATATATAAATTAAAATTGGAGATATACCGTTCTTTGATAAATATTAATACTAAAAATCGCAACTTAATATTTATATTGCAAATCTTATTGAGAATGAGCATTATTTACAAGTTACACACGTCGTAATAGTCGACATTTACAACAAACGCATTACATTTTTTAATCAAATAGTAAAAACGAATATAATACAGACAAGATGAAACGTTTATTAACAGTATTAGCGACTATAGCTTTAATGCTTGTAGTCTCTTTTCAATCAAAGGCTGAAGAGAGGTCCTTAATATATACGATTGATATAAAAAAAGAGATCGATAACACCACGTGGATTTACCTCCATAACGGATTAGCGGAGGCCAGACAAGTACACGCCGATGCCATCTTATTGCATATGAACACATACGGCGGATTGCTGGAATCTGCCGATTCCATGCGAACGGCTATTTTATATAGTCCCATACCGGTATATGTATTTATCGATAATAACGCGGCCTCGGCGGGCGCGTTAATCTCCATCGCCTGCAAGAAGATCTACATGCGGAAAGGGGCGAATATAGGAGCGGCTACGGTTGTCAACCAAACGGGCGCGGCTCTACCGGATAAATATCAATCTTATATGCGTTCCATGATCCGTTCGACGGCCGAGGCGCAAGGAAAAGATACGCTTATACAAAACGGCGACACGATCTATACATGGAAAAGAGATCCGTTAATCGCCGAGGCGATGGTAGACGACAGGGTGATCGTACCCAACCTTATCGATAGCGGCAAAGTATTGACGCTTACCGCTCAAGAGGCTATCAAATGGGGTTATTGCGATGGCATCGCCGAGAGCCCGGAGCAAGTAATCACGGAATATATCGGATATAAGGACTATGAGATTAAAAGCTATGAGCCCTCCTGGTTCGATAACGTAAAAGGCTTCTTTATGAGTCCGGCTATACAGGGCTTGCTCATCATCATTATCATCGGTGGTATCTACTTCGAGATGCAGACCCCGGGACTTGGCTTCCCATCCGCCGCGGCGATCCTGGCGGCGATCCTTTACTTCGCTCCTCTCTATATGGACGGGTTGGCCGAGAACTGGGAAATCCTGCTATTCATTCTCGGTATTCTATTAATCATGCTAGAGATATTCGTGATCCCGGGCTTTGGCGTAGCGGGGATAGGTGGCATTATCCTCGTAGTGGGCGGACTTACGATGAGCTTACTGAACAATACGGTTTTCGATTTTCAGAACGTATCCGGAGTGGATACGGGCAGGGCCGCCTTGACGGTTCTATTAGGGCTGGGTATCGGATTCGCGCTAGCGATAGGGCTATCCAACAGAATAGGGAACAAAGGGCCGTTAAAGAAAATGGCTTTAAACGCTGATCTGGAAAAAGCGGTATCCAGTCCGAATTTGACACGGCTGATCGGGAAAGAGGGCACGGCCGCTACCGTTTTACGTCCATCGGGCAAGGTATCTATCGAGGGAGAGCTATACGATAGCGTATCGGAAGCGGGTTTCATCGAGAAAGGGAGTCCCGTCAAAGTAGTCGGGTTCGAGAATGCGCAAATCTATGTAACCAACCTATAAACGACTCTACGCGATCCGTTTATAGGCGATGCGCTTATCGATCACGACATACTCCATCGCTCCCATAGCCATCAAATCGCTCAGGATGCCACGGGCCGCGTAATAATTGATATGGGCGATACGGCAAAACTGCTTTATGCGGATATGCGGATGCATTCTCTTCATTTTGGCTTCTGTTTTGAGGCACAAAATTAAAATAAATACCTAACTTTGGCAACCGAAAAAACAATAAACGATGTCTCAGATACCTGCGCTCATATCAGATCTCGCGGTCATACTTATATCCGCCGGATTGGTTACCCTGTTATTCAAAAAGTTAAAGCAACCAGTCGTATTGGGGTATATCGTAGCCGGAATACTCGCAGGGCCTTCCTTCGAGCAAATCCCGACGGTCACCGATGTGGAAAGTATCCGTATCTGGGCCGATATAGGCGTTATCTTCCTGTTGTTCGCCTTAGGGCTCGACTTCAGTTTCAAGAAGTTGATGAAGGTGGGCGGAACCGCCGTCATTGGGGCCATAACCGTCGTCATAGGCATGATGACCGTGGGGTATATCACGGGCTTATCGCTGGGCTGGGGACATATGAACAGCTTGTTCCTCGGGGGTATGCTATCGATGTCTTCCACGACGATTATCTTCAAGGCGTTCGACGACATGGGATTGCGCAACCAGCGATTCGCCGGTGTCGTATTCGGCATCTTGGTGGTAGAGGATCTATTCGCCGTCTTATTGATGGTATTGCTTTCTACCGTAGCGGTAAGCAAGCACGTGGAAGGCATGGAGATGCTGGATAGCGTGGTCAAACTAGGCATTTTCCTTTTATTCTGTTTCGTCGTAGGGATCTATCTGATCCCCTCTTTCCTGAAAAAGGCCAAAAGCTTCCTGAATGAGGAGACGCTGCTGATCGTGAGCATCGGGCTCTGCTTGGGCATGGTCATGATCGCCACAAAAGCCGGGTTTTCCTCGGCCCTCGGAGCTTTTGTGATGGGTTCCATTTTAGCGGAGACCATCGACGCCGAGCGGATCGAGCATTTAGTGAAACCGGTAAAAGACTTATTTGGAGCGATTTTCTTCGTGTCCGTGGGTATGCTGATCGATCCTCAGATGCTCTGGGAGTATAAATTACCGATTTGCCTTATCACGCTCGTCGTCATGGCCGGACAGATTTGTTTCGCCAGCTTCGGGGTATTACTGTCCGGGCAACCCATTAAAATAGCCATCCAATCGGGTTTCTCGTTAGCGCAGATCGGCGAATTCGCCTTCATCATCGCAGGTTTGGGGTTATCGCTGAAAGTGACGGATCAATATCTGTACCCGATCGTTGTAGCCGTATCCGTGCTCACGACCTTCTTCACACCTTATATGATCCGGCTGGCGGACCCCGCTTATAAATGGGCGGAGCGGATCCTGCCGGCGAATTGGAAACAGTTCTTGGAGCGGTATTCATCCGGCTCCAATACGATCCGCCAAAAAAGCGCGTGGGACAAGCTGCTGAAAGCCTTGATCCGCATCGTCGGCACTTATACCGCCGTCTGCCTGGTGCTTATCTTTTTATGGCTACAGATCGTGGCTCCGTTCATCAGCAAGCATTTGCCCGGCATACAAGGAAATCTAATCTCCTTGATCTTGATCCTCGCCTTGATCTCCCCCATGTTGCGGGCGATCATGATGAAAAAGAATCATTCCGTGGAGTTCCTGCAGTTATGGAACGATAATAAATACAACCGGGGTCCGCTGGTCTCGCTCGTAGTCCTCAGGATCCTGCTCTGTATCGGCCTTGTCATGCTGCCTGTCGCGCAGTTATTGAACGTGGCGTTGGGAATCATGCTGGCGGTCGCTTCCGCTGTTATCCTATTAATGATATTCTCCAAGCGGCTAAAGAGGCAGTCGATCTTGATGGAGCGGCACTTTTTCAGCAACCTGGTAGCCCGGGAGGTAGAGCAAGAGCGAAAAGCCCCGATCAACCAGCGTTTCGCCAATCACTTATTGGAACGAGACCTCCATTTAGCGGATTTCGAGGTGAAGCAAAACTCCCCCAGCATGGGGAAAAGCCTGAAAGAACTGAACTTCAGGCAAAAGTGCAACGTAAATATCGTAACGATTATCCGGGGAGAGACGCGGATCAATATACCCGGAGGAGACGAGCGACTCTATCCGTTTGATAAACTGGTAGTAGTAGGGGCGGATGACGACCTGGAGCACTTCCGGAAATATCTGGAGGAACGCTACAAGAAGTCGTACGCCGAGCAATCGTACGCCAGGAAGGAGGAGATGAACATGGAGCAAATCATCATCTCGGAAGGTTCCCGGTTGATCGGCCGCTCCATCATAGAGTCTGGCATCCGTGATAAGGCCGCCTGCTTGATAATCGGTATCGAACGAGGCAGCACCTCGATAAAGAATCCGCCTCCCAGCACGGTTTTCGAGGAAGGAGATATTGTATGGATCGTAGGCGAACGGGATAAGTTGATCCAGCTAAGCGAGGGAAAGGTAGTAACCAGTTAAAACAAAACGATATAGAATGATGAAGTTTATAGGAATTATCCCGGCGAGATACGCCTCCAGCCGTTTCCCGGGGAAGCCGCTAGCGGATATGAACGGAAAGCCCATGATACAGCGTGTATATGAGCAAGTAAAGGATGTGCTGGACGCGGTTTGCGTAGCTACCGACGATAGCAGGATAGAGAAAGCGGTCAAGGCCTTCGGCGGCCAAGTCGTCATGACCTCCGATCAGCATCGCAGCGGAACGGATCGTTGCTACGAGGCTTACCAGAAAGTAGGCGAAGGGTATGACGTGATTGTCAATATCCAAGGCGACGAGCCTTTTATCCATCCCGAGCAAATCCAGACGATCAAGGCCTGCTTCGCCGACGCGAGCACGCAAATCGCGACATTGGTAAAGCCTTTCCGTGCGGACGATGATTTCGAGAGTACCCTCTTCAATCCCAACTCGCCGAAAGTAGTGCTCAACAAAAACAACGAGGCCCTGTATTTCAGCCGGTCTATCATCCCTTATATCCGGGGCAAGAAATATACGGAATGGTTGCCTAGCCATACCTTTTATAAGCATATCGGATTGTATGCCTATCGCGCGCAGGTGCTGAAAGAAATCACCCAGTTGCCCCAATCCGCCCTAGAGCTGGCCGAAAGCCTTGAGCAATTACGCTGGTTGGAGAACGGATATAAAATAAAGGTAGGCATCACCGAGCAAGAGACGATCGGCATCGATACGCCGGAGGACATGGAGAGGGCCTTGGCCTTCTTGCGCCAATCGTAAGAGGTTCGCGCGCCTATACCGCCATCGCCCCACACGTATACCGGCGTAGGCCTACGCCGATACCGCCACCGCCTCACGCCGATACTGGCACAGGCCATCGCCTATATACGTGCGGGGCGATATAAATGACAATGCCCATCGTTAGCTATTAACGATGGGCATTGTTCGTATTTTAGAATAGGCATTGTTTACCTTTTCTTCTTCGCCTCTTGTTGTTTACGCAACGTCTCTTGCTGTGCCCGTTGAGCCTCTTCCAAACGTTTCATGAAACCGGATTTCTTCATCGGTTTCCGTTTATTCGCCTCTAGCTTAGCCAACAACTTATCCTCATTGATCGTATAGCGGAAAATCAATGTCTGCACGATCGTGATCAACGTAGAGATGAAATAGTAATACGTCAAACCGGAAGCGTACTGGTTGAAGAACACCAAGAACATCAAGGGCATCATGTACATCATGGCCTTCATGCCCGGCATCTGTTGCTGCCCGGTATTCGTCATCTCCATGTTATACTTGGTATAGAAGATATTCGTGATCGTCATCAACAAACAGAACAAGCTGATGTGATTCCCGAAATACGGCGTGATGATCGGAATATATTGCTCCCAGCTAAAGATAGCGTCGTAGGTAGACAAGTCGTGCGCCCAAAGGAAACTCTCGTGACGCAACTCGATAGCCGACGGGAAGAACATGAATAAGGCGATCAAGATCGGCATCTGCAACACCATCGGCAAGCAACCGCTCATCGGGCTCGCCCCCGCGCGGCTATATAGCTCCATCGTCGCCTTCTGCCGCTCCATAGCCTTTTCCTGTCCGGGATACTTCACGTTGAGCTCCTCCACTTGCGGACGCAATACACGCATCTTGGCGGACGACATATAAGACTTATACGTCAACGGGAAAAGGATGATCTTCACGATGATCGTCATCAAAAGGATCAAGATACCATAACTATGGATAAACCCGCCCAAGAAGTCGAACAAGGGGATCACGAAATATTGGTTCACCCAACGGAAGATACCCCAACCTAGCGGAACCAACTTCTCCAGATCCAGTTGCTGCTCGGCGACGGCTCCCTTATCGAAAGACTTCAGCAAGGCGAACTTGTTCGGCCCGAAATAAAAGGACAGGTTCGTTGCCTCCTTGCCCTGCAAGTCGAAAGGCACGGAAGTGGTCGTCTTGAATTGTTTCAACACATCCCCCTCCGGAATCGCTTTCGAGTCTAAGGTCGTAGCCTCAAGGCCCTCTTGCGAGATCAATACGGTAGAGAAGAACATATCCTTATAGCCGATCCATTTCAAGCGGTTGGAGATCTGCTTGCTGTCGCTACTCGACTCGCTCAGGTTCTCCACATCGTCCGCCACGAACTTATAGTTCAAGGTAACGTAGCGATCCTCGAACTTACGGCCTTTCTCTTGTTGGCGGATATCTTGCTCCCACAACAAATCCAAGGCATTCGTGCTCGGTGCCAAGACACCGTTCAACCCCGTACCCTGAATCTGGTATCGCACCATATAATCATCCGGCTCCAAGGTATAGGTGAAATCCAGATGGCTCCCCTCGCCGGTGTTCAAACGCATGATCACGGTATTCGGATCGCTGCCTTCAACCGGGGTGAAATATAAATCGCTCGTATTCACGACACGGTTCGTAGCCGTGACCAAGGTGAAATTCAAATTAGACCCTTTCTCGTCGAACAAGACGAGAGGCTCGTTGTTATACGTATCGTACTCCTTCAGGCGAGCGTACGAAATACGTCCGCCCTTATTGCTGACACGAAGCTCTACCACGTCATTTTGCAAGGTCGTGTAACCTTCCGTGCCCATCATGGCATCGCCAAATACGCCGAAGCTCTGCTGCAAACGCTGCGCTCGTACCGAGTCCGGCACGCTCTCCAACGAGTCGTCCACTAAAGCGCTCTTGCTCTCTTGTTTCTGCAATTCCAGTTGCTGGGCATACTCAATCTTCGCGATTGAATCTTGGTAGCGCTGTTGCGCCTCCAACTGCTCAGGCGTAGGCCGGTTGAACCAGCTAAACGCGAATAATACGGCACCGATCAGCAGAAAACCTATTACTGTGTTTTTATCCATTTATCACCTATTATTTTTTATTTTCGATAGCAGCTTTCACGAAGCTGAGGAAAAGAGGATTCGGATTCACCACGGTACTGTTGTACTCCGGATGATACTGAACGCCCACGAACCATTTCAAGGCGGGAATCTCTACCACCTCTACCAGGTTTGTCTCCGGATTCTCGCCCGTACACATCATGCCGGCGGCCTCGTATTGCTTCTTATACTCGTTGTTGAACTCGAAACGATGGCGATGACGCTCTTGGATATGCTCCTTGCCGTATGCCTCCAAGGCCTTGGAGCCTTTTTGCAGCGTACAGTCGTAAGCGCCCAGACGCATGGAACCTCCCATATTGGTGACGTTCTTCTGCTCCTCCATCAAGTCGATCACCTTATGGGTCGTGTTCGGCTCCATCTCCGTAGAGTTGGCATCCGCTAAACCTAATACGTCACGGCCAAACTCGATCACCATGCACTGCATACCCAAGCAGATACCCAAGCAAGGGACATCATGCTCGCGAGCGTACTTGATAGCGGAGAACTTGCCCTCGATACCTCTCTGCCCGAATCCGGGGGCGATCAAGATACCGTCCATATCCTTCAATAGCTCGGCGGCGTTCTCATCGTTTAATTTCTCCGAATGGAACAAACGCAAATCCAGTTTATGATGATTGTAAATGGCGGCTTGCAACAAAGACTCGTCGATCGACTTATAAGCGTCTTGCAATTCCACGTATTTACCTACCAGACCGATCTTCACCGTATCCGTAGCGGTGCTCTTCAAGGCCAGGAATTCCTTCCAAGGCTTCAACTCCGGGGTAGGGCCTACTTCCATGCCTACCTTACGCAAGACCACCTCGTCCATCTTCTGGCGTTGTAGCACCAGGGGAACCTCGTAGATCGTCGGTACGTCGATCGACTGGACCACGGAATCCTCGGCCACGTTGCAGAACAACGCCACCTTGTGCAGTAAGTTCGCGTTCAGCTCATGCTCCGTACGCAATACCAGCACGTCCGGCAGGATGCCCAATTCCTGCAATTGCTTCACGGAATGTTGCGTAGGCTTCGTCTTATACTCTATCGCCGCGGCGATATAAGGCACGTAAGTAAGATGCACGCAAAGGCAGTTCTTACCCAGCTCCCATTTCAATTGGCGAACGCTCTCTATGAAGGGCAGAGACTCGATATCACCTACCGTACCACCGATCTCGGTGATCACGAAGTCAAATTTATACTTGTTACCCAATAATTTCACGTTACGCTTGATCTCATCCGTGATATGAGGTACCACCTGCACCGTCTTACCCAGATAATCCCCCTTGCGCTCCTTGTTGATCACGCTTTGATAGATACGTCCGGTAGTGATATTATTCGCACGGGTAGTCTGGACATTCAAGAAACGCTCATAATGGCCCAAGTCCAAGTCAGCCTCATGCCCATCGACGGTCACGTAACATTCGCCATGCTCATAAGGGTTCAACGTACCCGGGTCGATGTTGATGTAAGGATCAAATTTTTGGATAGTAACCTTGTACCCTCTTGCTTGAAGGAGCTTACCTAAAGAAGCGGAAATAATTCCCTTACCCAGGGAAGAGACCACGCCGCCTGTAACGAAAATGTACTTTGTATCTGCCACGATAGTAATATTTTAGTTATCTTTTTAAATTGCACACCTGCTTTTCGAAACCGCGAAGTTAGCGATTTTCATCGAGACATGCCAAATTTAATGTTTTTATTTCTCGCGGAATATCGATAGACATACCTTCGCGAGACATGCCTTCGTTCTCTTCCCTTCGCGGTAACGATCGCAACTTTTAGCTAGATAAATAATCAATCATATGTTATATATCATTCTTTTTAGCTAATTTTGCGACCACTACAACTAACTGATGTAAATAAGGAATTATGATGATGAAGAGGCATGGTATGTATGCGCTATTTTTACTTTCACTAATTGGCGGCTCGGCATACGGTCAAGAGAACCAATTAGTTACCGGAGCGATAGTTCAACGTCCCGCACAGCAAGTCGTATCGGATGATACGATTCCCGCGGTCAATCTTGACGAAAGGGAATTAGATGACATTGTAGACATTCGCCAACAATTCGAGAGACAAAACAAGACGTACTCGGCACCTTTGGCCCCAAGCACGAATCTGCTGCGTTTCTTGAAAAAAGATGAGCTGGAGATCTCGGACGAGGCGATGTATTGGGCCCGTATGGTAAGAGATGCTTCCATGGCCTTCGACAATACGATGACCTTCCAAGATACCATGATCGTAAACCCCTTGTTCATGCCGATCGTCTTCCGGGGAGATTACCTGCCCCAGGACTTGATCTTCTACAATTTCGACACGTTGAAGGAGAAGACTCCCTATGACAACCTATACCCGACGGATTCCATCTTCAAAGACCTGGAACGAAACAAGCAGTTCGAGGAGATGGCTTACCGATATGTGCAGAACAATTACCCGACGCTCTTCCGCTACTCCGAGAGGGACCTGCCCGACGAGGTGATCAAGCCTAAATTCATCAAGAAGGATATCTATGAGGACTTGCCGATCAAGGTGGAGGCAGATGCCAATTTCGAGGACGTAGACGCTCCCACCCGCTTTATCCCGGAGCGGAGATACTGGATATCGGCATTCGAGAGCGCCATACATTTCTCACAGAACTACGTATCGGAGAACTGGTACAAGGGTGGTAGTAGCAACTTGAACCTGTTCACCAAGAACAATTTAAAATACGACTACAAGAAAGACAAGGTACAAGTGACGAACGAACTTGAATTCAAGGCCAGCATATACACGGCACCGAAGGATACCTTGCGAAACTATAAGATCGGTGACGACGCGTTCCGTATACACAGCAACGTCGGTTACCAAGCGTTCAACAAATGGTACTATACGTTCGACGCTGAGTTCAAGACCCAGTTCTTCACCAACTACCAAGAGAACCAAGACATCAAGCAGGCCGCGTTTCTCGCCCCGCTCTCTATCAACCTCGGTCTCGGTATGAAATACGAGCTGGAGAAACAATTTACCGACAAGCATAAGAAGATAAAATTCAGCACCAACTTGGCGCCGATCTCCTATACATATATGTATACGACACAAGAGATCGATTATAGCCGTCACGGTTTCAAGAAAAACGAGGAGACCGGCGAGTTCAACCACAAGCTAAGTCAAATCGGTTCCACGATCCGCGCGGACCTCGCCTTCGATTTCAACCGTAACGTAAGCTGGCAATCCCGCCTGTATTTCTTTACCACTTATGGCGACCATACCGTCGGAGAGTTCGAGAACACCTTGGTATTGGCCATCAGTCGCTTTTTCTCCACACGTATCTATTTTCACCTTAGATACGACGATGGAGTGAAAAAAACAGAGGATAACAAGAGTTATTTCCAGCTTAATGAGTTGTTAAGTTTCGGTTTTAATTACAAATGGTAAGCTAGGTTTTCAGATTCCGAATTATAAACTATGTTAATCGTGACATAGTTTCTAAATTATACTTACTTTTGCCTCAATTTTGCAATGTCGAGATTACAAATATGAGCGAAAGTATAAATCATACAGGATTCGTAGAGAAGATCGATGGCGACATCGTCTTCGTCCGCATTACCCAACAATCCGCATGCTCGGGGTGCCACGCACAGTCTATGTGCTCGGCATCCGAGACAAAGGATAAGATCATTGAGGTACCCGATCGGTCGGGGCAGTTTCACGTAAACGAGAAAGTGATGATATGCGGACAAAATTCCATGGGGCTTCAAGCCGTGGCGCTGGCTTTTGTCATTCCCTTGGTGATAGTCGTGGGGGTCATCGTGATCGGCACGAGTCTACAATGGGACGAGACCACGAGCGGGTTAACCGGTTTATCGCTTTTGCTACCTTACTATTGTTTATTATACTTAATGCGTAACAAACTAAAAAGAAGATTTATATTTACTTTGAAAAAACTTAATTGATAATATATCATGATTTTAATTGCCGTTATTTCATTAGGAGCAATCGGGGCGGTCGGAGCGGTTTTCCTCTACGCTGCTTCCAGGAAATTTGAAGTCTATGAAGATCCTCGCATCGCGCAAGTACAGGAAGTCCTTCCAGGGGCGAACTGCGGAGGTTGCGGTTATCCGGGTTGCGCCGGATTCGCGGGCGCTTGCGTGAAAGCCGACTCATTAGACGGATTGCTCTGCCCCGTCGGTGGTGGCCCGGTTATGGCCAAGGTCGCTACGATATTGGGTAAAGAGGCGGGTACAGCCGAACCCATGGTAGCCGTTGTTCGTTGCAACGGAACTTGTCAAGCCCGCCCACGTACGAACGCTTATGATGGAACGAAAAGTTGCGCCATCGCCTCTACCCTTTACGGGGGCGAGACGAATTGCTCATTCGGTTGCCTGGGTTATGGCGACTGCGTGAACGCCTGCGCTTTCGACGCTATCCACATCAACCCGACCACGGGAATCGCCGAGGTAGACGAGGATAAATGTACCTCTTGCGGCGCTTGCGTGAAGGCTTGCCCGAAAAGTATCATCGAGCTGAGAAAGAAAGGGCCTAAATCCCGCCGCATTTACGTATCTTGCGTAAATAAGGATAAGGGAGCCGTCGCTCGCAAGGCTTGCGCCAACGCTTGCATCGGTTGTGGCAAATGCGCCAAGGAATGCCCGTTCGAGGCGATCACCGTTACAAACAACGTAGCTTATATCGACTATACGAAGTGCCGTATGTGCCGCAAATGCGTGGCCGTATGTCCGACAGGGGCTATTCATGAGCTGAATTTCCCTCCTCGCAAGGAAGCCGCTCCCGCTCCGAAGGCGGAGACCGTGAAACCGGCACCGAAAGCAGAGGCAGCCGTGAAACCGGAAGCCGCCGCGCCAAAAGCTACAATCGAAGAAAAAACAAATCTAAATTAAAATCTAATAGTATGCTAAGGACATTTCGAATCGGAGGTATACATCCCCCCGAGAATAAACTGTCTGCCGGTAAGAAAATTACGGCTCTCGCTACGCCTAAACAGGTGATTATCCCCCTCAGCCAGCATATCGGCGCCCCGGCGCAGGCCGTGGTAAAGAAAGGGGATCTGGTAAAGGTGGGTACCTTGCTAGCCAAGGCGGGTGGTTTCGTATCAGCGAACATCCACTCTTCCGTATCCGGCAAAGTGAACAAGATAGATAACGCTCTCGACGCAAGCGGATACAAACGTCCCGCTATCTATATAGATGTGGAAGGTGATGAATGGGAAGAGACAATCGACCGCGGCGAGGCCTTAGTGAAAGAGTGCCCGCTGTCTTCCAAGGAAATCGTGGACAAGATCGCCGCTTCCGGTATCGTAGGTCTGGGTGGAGCTACTTTCCCTACGCAGGTGAAATTGATGCCGCCTCCCGGAAACAAGGCCGAGATCGTCATCATCAACGCCGTGGAGTGTGAGCCTTATCTCACGTCCGACCATTCGTTGATGCTGGAGAAAGGCGAGCAAATCCTAGTCGGTGTCACGATCCTGATGAAAGCCGTCAATGTGAGCAAGGCCGTGATCGGTATCGAGAACAACAAGCCGGACGCTATCGCCCATCTGCAAAAGCTGGCGGTAAACTATAAAGGCATAGAGATCATGCCGCTGAAGGTGCAATATCCGCAAGGCGGCGAGAAGCAATTGATCGACGCCGTGATCCGCCGTCAGGTAAAGAGCGGCGCGCTTCCTATCTCGGCGGGTGCCGTGGTACAGAACGTGGGAACCGCTTACGCCGTTTACGAGGCGGTACAAAAGAACAAGCCGTTGTTCGAGCGTGTGGTGACGATCACGGGTAAGGCGGTAGCTACCCCTTCCAACTTCTTGGTTCGTATGGGAACGCCGATCAGTTGCCTGATCGAGGCCGCGGGTGGCCAGCCCGAGAACACGGGTAAGATTATCGGTGGCGGACCGATGATGGGTAAAGCGTTGATCAGCGCCGAGGTGCCGGTTTGCAAAGGAAGCTCCGGTGTTTTATTGCTTACGAAAGAGGAATCTGTCCGCAAGCCGATCCGCGATTGCGTCCGTTGCGCCAAATGCGTAGGTGTCTGCCCGATGGGATTGAATCCTACCCTATTGATGAACGCCACGGAGTTCCAGAACTGGGAATTGGCGGAGAAGAACTATATCACCGACTGTATCGAGTGCGGGTCGTGTAGTTATACCTGTCCGGCCAACCGTCCGTTGCTGGATCAGATCCGATTGGGTAAAGGAAAAGTCATGGGTATTATCCGGTCTAGAAAGTCATAAAACAAGAGCAATATGGAAAATAATTTATACGTATCGCCCTCGCCCCACATCCATGGTGGCGACAGCATAAGCAAAAATATGTATGGTGTACTGATTGCCCTTATCCCGGCTTTCTTGGTATCCCTTTATTTCTTCGGCCTGGGAGCGCTGATCGTTACGGTCGTGTCGGTTCTGGCCTGTATGATATTCGAGTATTCGATCCAGCGATTCCTGATGAAAAAGGAACCGACCCTTTGCGATGGCTCCGCTATCCTGACGGGTGTGTTGCTGGCCTTCAACCTGCCTTCCAACCTTCCGGTCTGGATCATTATCATCGGAGCGTTGGCGGCGATCGGCATCGGTAAGATGTCTTTCGGCGGATTAGGTAATAATATTTTCAACCCGGCGCTGGTCGGACGTGTATTCTTATTGATCTCCTTCCCGGCGCAGATGACGACTTGGCCGGAGGTAGGGCAACTGACCGCTTACACGGACGCTACGACAGGTGCCACGGTTCTCTCATTGATGAACGAGGGAGCCTTGGACCAGATGCCTAGCCTTTGCGACATGCTTCTCGGAAAGATGGGCGGAAGCTTGGGTGAGGTGAGCGCCGTCGCCTTGATCCTCGGTCTTTTATTCATGCTATGGAAAAAGATCATCACTTGGCAGATCCCCGTTTCCATCTTGGCTACCGTATTCGTATTCACGGGCATCATGCACTTGGTGAATCCGGTACAATACGCCAGTCCGTTCGTTCATTTATTATCCGGCGGTTTGTTATTAGGCTCCATCTTCATGGCGACGGACTACGTGACCTCGCCGATGAGCAAGAACGGGATGCTGGTCTATGGCGTGGGAATCGGACTCCTTACCACGGTCATCCGCTTGTTCGGAGCTTACCCGGAAGGTATGTCGTTCGCTATCCTAATCATGAACGCATTTACTCCGCTAATCAACAGCTATATCAAACCTAAACATTTCGGAGGGAAGTAAGCATGGCAAAATTAAAATCAACATTACCTAATATGCTCCTTTCGCTAACAGGCATTTGCTTGGTAGCAGGGGCGATCCTGGCCGGAGTGAACCAGTTTACCGCCGGCCCTATAGCGGTAGCCAAAGCGACCGCCTTGGAGGAAGCGATTAAAGCCGTTGCTCCCGAGTTCGACAACAAACCGACCGAAGACGTTTATATGGCGGTCTCCTCCGAGGGTGATTCCCTCCGGATTTATCCCGCCAAGAAAGACGGGCAAGTCGTTGGCGGCGCCGTAGAGAGTAATACGAAAAAGGGCTTCAGCGGCGAGATACGGGTTATCGTAGGTTTCGACCTGGAAGGCAAGATCTTGAACTATTCCGTATTGCAACACGCCGAGACTCCGGGCTTGGGCGCCAAGATGCAAGATTGGTTCCGTGCGGACAAGAACAAGCAAAGCGTCTTGGGACGGACGATCCCGGACGGAGGCTTAAAAGTAACAAAAGACGGTGGCGACGTGGACGCTATCACGGCAGCGACCATCTCCAGCCGTGCGTTTCTCGATGCCGTGAACCGTGCGTATAGCGCATTCGCCGGCGTAGACGGATTAACGGGTGCCACTTCAACTGATAACAAATAAAAAGGGAGGACAGAGCAATGAGTAATCTAAAAATATTGATGAATGGTATCATCACGGAGAACCCGACATTCGTACTACTGTTAGGTATGTGTCCGACCTTGGGAACGACCTCTTCGGCCATCAACGGCATGAGTATGGGATTGGCTACGATGTTCGTGTTGGTTTGCTCGAATATCGCGATCTCGGCCTTGAAAAACGTAATCCCCGACTTGGTGCGTATCCCGGGATATATCGTGGTGATCGCTACGTTCGTAACCGTGGTGCAGATGTGCATGGAAGCGTTCGTCCCGGCTCTATACGCTAGCTTGGGATTGTTTATCCCGCTGATCGTGGTGAACTGTATCGTACTAGGACGCGCCGAGGCTTTCGCCGCGAAGAACGGAATCATCCCGTCGGCCCTCGATGGTCTCGGAATGGGACTGGGCTTCACGATGGCTCTTACGCTGCTGGGCGCTTGCCGTGAGTTCTTGGGAACAGGTAAGTTATTCAGCATGACCTTGATGCCCGAGCAATACGGTTCGCTGATCTTCGTATTGGCTCCGGGAGCGTTTATCGCCTTGGGTTATCTGGTAGCAATAGTAAACAAACTGCGTAAAGCATAATAAACGGATCATATGGAATATATATTG
Source organism: Parabacteroides sp. (assembly GCA_028689545.1). Lineage (GTDB taxonomy): Bacteria > Bacteroidota > Bacteroidia > Bacteroidales > Tannerellaceae > Parabacteroides. The sequence continues at coordinate 38,331 of JAQVCX010000011.1, read as the reverse complement.
ATATTTATCGCCGCCGTATTCGTTAACAACGTTGTACTGGCACAGTTCTTGGGAATTTGTCCGTTCTTGGGGGTATCTAAGAAAGTGGAGACTGCCGCAGGTATGGGAGCCGCCGTTACGTTCGTGCTTACGATCGCTACGATCGTGACCTTCCTCGTGCAAAAATATATATTGGACGCTTTCGGACTGGGGTTCATGCAGACGATCACTTTTATCTTGATCATCGCCGCCTTGGTACAGATGGTGGAAATCATATTGAAGAAGGTCTCTCCCGCCCTTTATCAAGCGCTGGGCGTATTCCTTCCGCTGATCACCACGAACTGCTGTATCCTGGGTGTGGCTATCCTCGTGATCCAAAAAGAGTATAATTTATTAGAATCTGTAGTATATGCGGCCTCAACAGCCATTGGATTTGCGCTAGCTTTGATTATCTTCGCGGGTATCCGGGAACAACTAGCCATGACACACATTCCGGAAGGGATGAAGGGCACTCCGATCGCCTTGATTACGGCAGGTTTGCTGGCTATGGCTTTTATGGGATTCTCGGGTATCGTATAACCCAAATCATAAATCAAAAAGCATGGGAAAGAAGATCTTAGTAGCGGGCGGAACCGGTTATATCGGCTCACACACCACAGTAGAATTGCAAAAAGCCGGATATGAGGTAATCATTATCGACGATTTGTCAAACTCGAATATCGAGGTGCTCGATGGTATCGAGAAGATCACGGGCATCCGTCCGGAGTTTATCCAATTGGATTTAAAGGATAAGGAAGGTACTCGCAAGGCTTTGGAAGCTCATCCGGGCATCAAAGGCATTATCTTGTTCGCCGCTAGCAAGGCGGTAGGAGAATCCGTACAGCAGCCGTTGAAGTATTATCGCAATAATATCGTCACTTTGGTGAACTTGTTGGAGATGATGCCGGAGTTCAATGTCGAGGGGATCGTGTTCTCTTCTTCTTGCACGGTATACGGACAGCCGGATCCGGAGAACCTACCGGTGACCGAGAACGCCCCGATCAAACCCGCCATGTCTCCTTATGGAAACACGAAGCAGATCAACGAGGAGATTATCCGGGATACGATCCACGCCGGAGCGCCTTTCAAGAGTATCATCTTGCGCTACTTCAACCCGATAGGCTCTCACCCTAGCGCGGAGATCGGCGAGTTGCCAAATGGCGTTCCCCAGAACCTGATCCCGTACTTGACACAGACGGCTATGGGTATCCGCAAGGAGTTAAGCGTATTCGGCGATGATTATGATACGGTAGACGGTTCTTGCATCCGCGATTATATCAATGTCGTAGACTTGGCGAAAGCACACGTAATCGCTATGGACCGTATGCTTGAGAATAAGTCGGATGAGCATATCGAGACATTCAACCTGGGTACCGGCAACGGTGTCTCTGTCCTTGAGCTGATCAACACCTTCGAGCAGACAACAGGCGTTAAGGTCCCGCACAAGATCGTGGATCGCCGTGAAGGTGACATCGAGAAGGTATGGGCTAATCCGGAGCGTGCGAATAAGGTATTAGGCTGGACCGCCAAGGAGACCTTGGCCGACACCCTGCAATCCGCATGGAACTGGCAAAAACGTTTGAGAGAACGGGGTATCCAATAAGAGAAGAAAACAGCCCTGAGTAAAAAGAGGGACTAAACACAGAAGGCTGTGTACCGATACACTTATCAAGTGCGGTACACAGCCTTCTTATTTGCATACGTCAATGGCAGTAGTGGCGTAGCTCGATGCCTATACTGGCGTAAGCCATCACCTATATCGGCGCAAGCCATCGCCTATACTGGCATCGAGCCACGCCACTAAAGGCGTTTTAATCCAGTTTATGGATCACCAAGCCGGAACGAAGCTTCGGTTCGAACCAAGTAGTCTTCGGCGGCATGATATTTCCCGTATCGGCGATATCCATCAATTGCTTCATCGTAACAGGATACAAAGCCAAGGCGACCTTCATCTCACCGCTATCCACACGGCGTTTCAATTCGCCCAGGCCACGGATACCTCCCACGAAATCGATTCGCTTGTCCGAACGTAAATCCTTAATGCCTAAGATCTCATCCAGAATCAGGTTCGAAGAGATCGTGACATCCAATACGCCTATCGGATCATTATCATCGTAGGTACCGGGCTTAGCGGTCAAGGAATACCATTTTCCCCCTAGATACAGGGAGAAATTGTGCAAGGCAGCCGGTTTGTAGGTATCAGCGCCCTTCTCCTCTACCACGAAGTTTCTCGTTAGTTTCTCGATGAATTGTTCCTCGGTCAAGCCGTTCAAGTCTTTTACCACACGGTTGTAATCGATAATGGTCAATTGGTTGGCAGGGAAGCAAACGGCCATGAAATAGTTATACTCCTCGTCTCCCTTATGATCCGGGTTTTGCCGGGCCTTCTCCGCTCCTACCAAGGCGGCGGCGGCGGAACGATGATGTCCGTCGGCGATGTATAGCGAAGGCATCTCCCCGAATAACTCCGTGATGCGGGCAATGTCCTTATCCTCATCGATAATCCAGAACGTATGGCCGAAACCGTCTAGTTTCGCCACGAAATCATATTCGGGCTCACGAGCCGTATATTTCATTACGATAGCGTCCAGCTCCGAGTTGTCGGGATAGGCGAAGAATACCGGCTCGATATTAGCGTTGTTGACACGTACGTGTTTCATGCGATCCTCTTCCTTGTCACGGCGGGTCAGCTCATGTTTCTTGATCGTGCCATTCATATAATCGGGAACATAAGCCCCGACTACCAGACCGTATTGCGTCTTGCCATTCATGGTTTGGGCATAGACATAATAGCATTCTTTCCGGTCTTGAACCAACCAACCTTTTTCCTGGAAGCTATTGAAATTGGCGGCGGCCTTTAGGTAGACAGCCGGATCATGCTCATCCGTCCCTTCCGGGAAATCGATTTCCGGTTTAATGATATGGTAAAGGGATTTCTCGTTTCCCTCCGCTTCCGCACGAGCTTCTTGCGAGTTCAATACGTCATACGGACGGGAAGCCACCTCCTCTATAAATTCTTTGGGCGGACGAACTCCTTTGAAAGGTTTTATTTTTGCCATGGTAATTATGATTTATAGATCAATGTAGAGACGGGGCATGCCCCGTCTCCCACCGACTGATAGTATTCTAAATTACTATTTTGATGGGATGAGACGGGGCACGCCCCGTCTCTACAACTGGATATTCTTATTTATTAACTTTATACTTTTCATTGCCATTCACCAAGAAATCAATGATTTGCTTGGCGGCGGCGATACCGGCGTTGATGTTTGCCTCGGCGGTCTGGGCACCCATCTTTTTCGGGGTACTGAAATAACGACCGGCGTATTTCTCGGCCAATTCCGCATGGATAGCGGGCATAATATCTGTCAAGTACTTGAAGTCCGGACGCTCTTCCAGCATCTTAGCGATGCTAGCCTCATCCATCACCTCCTTACGGGCCGTATTCACTACGATAGCTCCCTTCGGCATCGAATTCATCAACTCGAAATTGATAGAGCCCTTCGTATCGGCCGTAGCCGGGATATGCAAAGAGACGATCTGGCAAGCCTTAAACAAATCGGCCGTAGAAGCCACGGCCTTCACGCCGTCGGCCTCAATCACGGAAGCCGGACAGAACGCGTCGTAAGCGTAGACCTCCATACCGAAGCCTTTAGCGATACGGGCCACGTTGCGACCCACGTTTCCATAAGCCAAGATACCCAATTTCTTCCCTTTCAACTCCGTTCCGGAAGTACCGTTATAGAAAGCACGAACCCCGTACACCAATATACCGAATACCAATTCGGCGACAGCGTTAGAGTTTTGTCCCGGCGTATTCATCACGCATACCTTATGGGCGGTAGCCGCGTCCAAGTCCACGTTGTCATACCCCGCGCCGGCACGAACCACGATCTTCAGGTTCTTGGCGGCGTCCAGCACCTCAGCGTCTACCTTATCGCTACGGATAATCACGGCATCGGCATCCTTAACCGCGTCCAGCAATTGCGCTTTCTCTGTATATTTCTCCAAAAGAGCCAGTTCCATTCCAGCGCCTTCCACTACCTCACGGATACCCTTCACGGCAACAGCGGCGAAAGGTTTTTCTGTAGCAACTAATATCTTTCTCATAAAACCTATGATTTATGATTTGTGATCTATGATTTATGAATTACGTCACGGATACACCCGGAGGTCATAATTCATAAACCATAAATCATAAATAAATTATTAATGTTGTTTCTCAAACTCCTTCATGCAAGCGATCAAAGCCTCTACGCTGCTTTTCGGCATAGCGTTATAAAGAGAAGCACGGAAACCACCCACAGAACGGTGTCCCTTGATACCTACCATACCGGCGGCGGTAGCATATTTGCTGAACTCATCCTCCAGCTCCTTATACTCGTCGTTCATCACGAAACAAACATTCATGATCGAACGATCTTCCTCCGCTACCGTGCCACGGAACAACTTATTACGATCGATCTCATCGTATAAGATCGCCGCGTTCTCAAGATCCTTCTTCTCCATAGCGGCGATACCCCCTTGCTCCTTATACCATTTCAAGGTCTGCAAAGCCGCGTAAATAGGCAATACGGGAGGTGTGTTGAACATAGAATCCTTCTTGATATGGGTAGCGTAGTTCAACATAGTCGGGATCGGACGATCCACATGTCCTAAAGCGTCCGTACGAACGATAGCCAAAGTCACGCCGGCAGGAGCCAAGTTCTTCTGTGCACCCGCATAGATAATATCATATTTGGAGATATCGATCGGACGAGAGAAGATATCGGAAGACATATCGCAAACCAAGCGTTGCTTCACATCCGGATCCTTACGCGTCTCCGTTCCATAAATCGTATTATTGGAAGTGAAATGGAAATAATCCGAGTCGTCGGCGATCGTATAATCCTTCGGGATGTATGTATAGTTCTTGTCTTTCGAAGAAGCGACAACGTCTACCTCACCGAACAATTTAGCCTCTTTGATAGCGTTGGAAGCCCATGTACCGGTATCCAAATAAGAGGCTTTCTTATTCAACAAGTTGTAAGGAACCATACAGAACTGCATGCTGGCTCCTCCGCCCATGAATACAACCTCATAGCCTGCCGGAACATCCAGTAATTCCTTGATCAACGCACGTGCCTCGTCGTTTACGGCTACAAACTCCTTACTCCTATGAGAGATCTCAAGAAGTGATAACCCCATACCCGCAAAATTTTCTATCGCAGCGGCAGTATTCTTAATTGTATACTCGCTCAAGATAGAAGGACCTGCATAAAAATTGTGCTTCTTCATACCAATGTCTTTTTAGAATGTTATTATAAATAATGTAACTATTTTCTCGAAAACAGACGGCGAATGTAACTATTTTTTCTTATTTATCGACATTTTTTGAGTGTTTTTTAATTTACAATCAGAATATGTCAATTAAAAACGATCTCCCCAAAGGTGCCTCATTTGCTCAATTAGTTTGTGCTCGGCCGGATTCTCCTGTCCTTTCCACAAGCGTTCGTTCAAAATCTCCTTAGGGAGGTACTCCTGCTTTACAAAATGATTTTCGTAATCGTGCGCGTATTTGTACTCCTTGCCGTAATCCAACTCCGCCATCAATTTGGTCGGCGCATTGCGTAAATGTAGCGGTACGGGTAGATTGCCTGTCCGGTTAACAAGTTCCAAAGCGTCATTGATCGCCATATAAGCCGAATTACTTTTCGGACTGCACGCCAGATAAACGGTAGTCTCCGCCAAGATGATCCGGCCCTCCGGCCAGCCGATCTTCTTCAAGGCATCGAAACACGCATTCGCCAGCAAAAGCGCGTTCGGGTTCGCTAACCCGATATCCTCGGACGCGGAGATCACCAATCGCCGTGCGATAAACTCAGGGTCCTCTCCCCCGGCCACCATCCGGGCCAGCCAATAAATGGCGCCATCGGGATCGCTTCCCCGGATCGACTTGATAAAAGCGGAGATAATATCGTAATGCATCTCCCCTCCCTTATCGTAAGCCGCGGGATTCTCCTGCAGCCGCTCCACGACTTTCGCGTCCAAAATCTCTATATCGTCACTCTCCTCAGCGGCCACCACCAGCTCTAGGATATTCAACAACTTCCTCGCGTCGCCCCCGGAATAGCGCAACATGGCGTCGGTCTCCGTCAGCTTGATGTTTTTTTCTTTCAGGACGACATCCTCCGCGATCGCGTTATGCAATAACGTCAGCAGGTCGTTCTTATCCAACGATTTCAACACGTACACCTGGCAACGGGATAACAGCGGGCGGATCACCTCGAACGAGGGGTTTTCCGTTGTCGCCCCGATCAGTGTCACGACTCCCGTCTCCACGGCATTCAGCAACGAATCTTGCTGTGACTTACTGAACCGGTGTATCTCATCAATAAATAATATCGGCGATACCGTATTGAAGAAGCGATTGCTCTTGGCCTTCTCTATCACGTCTCGCACGTCTTTCACGCCTGAACTGATCGCGCTTAACGTATAGAACGGAGCGTCCAACTTATTCGCTATGATTTGCGCTAAGGTAGTCTTCCCTACCCCCGGCGGTCCCCACAAAATAAAAGAAGGGATTCGTCCCGCATCAATCATCTTTCTCAACACAGCTCCTTGCCCCACAAGGTGCTTCTGCCCGATATAATCATCCAACGTCTTCGGACGTAATCTTTCTGCTAATGGTTGACTCATCATGGAAGCAAAAGTCGGATATTTTATTTACTTTTCAAAGGATAAGTCAAGAAATTTATACGGCAAAAAGGATGTTAAGCAACAGGATTTAGCGTCAAATTGAAAGGACAATAGCCTTAAACGCACTTACCACCCCATACCCTTATGACATTTTGATATAATCCATCTGATTATCTGCTGGTGCCAATGGACATAATTCGCTTTACTATCCATAGAAACGGCGATTACTATTAATAGTAATACGAAATACGATCCATAGAAATCGGCACCATATAGAATCGCCGAGACGCTTACTGAGGGAAGCTATCGAAATAGGTAGAGGTATATGATCAAAAAAAAGGATGCCCCTCCACAAAAGGAGAGGCATCCCTATACATTATTATATATACGTTAGATTAGCGAGTTCCGCCAGCCCACCATACAGGTTGGTCATAGACATAGAAACCATCACCGTACGCTTCTGCGATTGTCGGGTTGTTCAACACACTGTCATTACCATATGGCAAACGTTTAGGCACACGGCTCATACCGCCCTGCGTATTATACGGGTTAGTCATAGCAATGTGATGCTCGCCCATGGCCTCGCAACGACGAATGTCATTGTAAGTCTCTACTTGCTCATCCACGCATTGAGCCAAATATTTTTGCTCAAAGAGAAGTTTCAAAGTTGGTTTACCCAAAGAGGCTGCAAAATCAGCCGCGCCGCTAGCGTCCTCATCCATGATTGTCAAGATATCCGTCAGCGCAGAAGTAACAGCAGCTTGGAAAGCTTCCGTGGCATCTTTTCCTTGACGCAATTGCGCCTCAGCAAGGATAAAGTAAACCTCAGCCTGGCTCAATAGATGAATTGGCTGTGAACCCAAATCATACCAAGCCGGATAACCTAGGCTACCATCCATTACCTTAGATGCATCAGCATCACCCGGCTCAACCAATGTAGCCTCACCACCAGCAGTATAAGCGCTTAAACGAGGATCTCCCGTCGCTTCCATCATTTTTGCGACCTTAGCGGAAGAAGCGATGTAACTACGACTCCAGATGAAGGCACTCCAAGGGTTATCGCAAGTCACGCCATTAAACTCCTTGATCGTCATTCCGGCAAAACCCAACTCGATAGCCTTTTGAGCAGCAGCCTCCGCAGAAGCCAATACGCTCTTATCTACGGCAGTCTGGTGAATCAAGTAACGTGCTTTCAAACCGTACGCACTGGCCAGCCATTTATTCATGTCACCACCAAAAACCAAGTCTTGATCTCTCACGTTCTTCAGCTTGTCGTTTACGGCTGTCTCTAAATTACCGATAGCCTTATCCAATGTAACCAACAGATCAGCGTATATATCCTTTTGCGAGTCTAGCTTCGGTTGCAGGCACTCCTGTCCTTTCAAAGCCTCGCTGTACGGGATGTCACCGAACATATCGGTTAAGATACCATAATCCATTACTTTCAATATTTGAGCGATACCTAGAATGTCATATTGCCCCTCATTGCCGGTCGTGCCATTCTCTATCTTATCAATCATCTGTTGGATGTTCAATAAGTTGCTATACGTACCAGACCATACATTATTAAAAGTAGAGGAGTTCGCCCACTCTATGGAATTACGTAACTCAGCTTTCATCAGCTGATTATTTCCCACTCCGATATTTTGCTCGTTCAATGATGAAAGATAGAACGACAAATCTCCCGATACCGTGCTGAAGCCCGTGTTCATGATAGCCTCGCTCAATTGCAAATAGGCCGGCACTACCTCCGGGGCTGGATGGTAGGTATCCTTATTGATATGATCGAACGTATCCTCAGAGCAAGCGGTAAATCCCATCATCGCCACTGTCAGCGCGATATATATGTTTTTCTTCATAACTCTTTATTACTGATTAATTTTTAATGTTTAGAATGCAACTGTCAATCCACCACCAAAGCTAGATGTATTAGGTACGGAGAATCTCTCGAAGTAACCACCCATGTTGTTATTACCTTGCGAAGATTCCGGATCGAAGTTAGGTAGCTCTGCCCACAACAACAGGTTACGGGCAAAACCGTAAACAGACAAGTCTACGCCACAGAACTTCGGCAACTGATACGTCAAGGTTAAGTCACGCAATTTCAAGAATGAGGTACTATAAATACCAGCCTCGGTCACGTCATTATAAGACATCCAATAATCTTGCTTGCTTACCTCTATCTTATTCTTCTCGCCCGTAGCCTCATCGATACCCTCGGCAATCATAGTTCCCTCATGGTAAGGCAAAGATTCCTTCGTGGCACCGAAATAGTTCATTGTCAAGCTTGTGCCATGATACATCTTACCACCCTGCTGCCAGCTCCATGTTGTCGAGATAGAAACTCGTTTGTATCGACCTCCCAAGGTGATACCTGTAGTAAAATCAGGAGAACAGTTACCTAAGTCTTGCATAGCACCGCTTACCTGAGGCAGACCGTTCAACAATAAAATATTACCAGCCTCGTCACGTTTAAAAGCATTACCATAGATGTTAGGATAGTTACAACCAGCCTGCGCACGTATCTGCGGCTCAACGAAACCACCCAACATGATAGACTCAACACCCGGAGCCAATTCGATAACCTTGTTTCTAATACTAGTAAAGTTAATACCTAGATTCAAGTCATAATCCCGAGCTTGCAAGATCGCAAAGTTCAAAGATAACTCATGCGATTTCGTTTGCATCTTACCCGCATTGGTCAACATTTCACTGTAACCCGTGGTAGCGTCAACCGGAACAGCGAAGATCTGATCCGTAACATTCTGCAAGCTATAGGTATACTCCGCTTTGATACGTCCCCCAAAGAACTGCAAGTCTGTACCAATCTCCCAGTTAGCCGTGTTCTGAGGCTTCAAGTTCTGATCGTAGAACTTAGCATAAGGAACATAGGAAGACACGCCACTAGGCAACGGATAAGAGACCGGCGAATATTGGTAAAAACCACCACCATATACTGGCAGAGAGTAATAAGTATTATAATATTGTCCGGCCTGGCCTACTTGCGCAAAAGATCCGCGCAACTTACCATAGTTCAGCACACTATTATTCTCCAAGAAAGAAAGTCTCGTAAACTCCCAACCCAAAGAAACGGAAGGATAGAAGAAGCTGCGGCTACCGCGCGGCATGGTAGAGACATTGTCGTTACGGCCAGTGACCGTCAGATACAACTGGTCTTTCCAAGAAACAGAGGCACTACCGAAGAAACCAACCGTACGCTCTTGACGATTGTACTCATAAGCAGAAATTGAGGTCGTGTTAGAGATCGTAGGTAAGCCGTAGAAGTTCAAATTATAACCGGTAGAACTCCATTTACGGATATTTTCATGGTTCACCTCGTTACCTAATACCACATTAACGCCCCACTCGTCCTCGTCACCAAACTTACCATCGAAGTTTGCCGTAAACAAGTTATTGAACACATTGTGTTGCGAACCGTAGTTATCAATCTGTCCTTTCGTGTTGGCAGCAGAACCGATCTCTGCGATATCGTTGTAGTCGGAAGTCCAAATATCCAAACCTGCTTGCTCGCGAAAACGCAATGACATATTATCGCCCCAGCCCAGTTTCGGCTCATATTCTACATAAGCGTTACCGAAAGCACGGTTGGTATGCTGGCGATACTCATCATTCTCAGCCCACCAATAAGGGTTGTTAAAGCTAGTCGAGCGGAACAAGATCTGCTTAGTCGGATCATTCGGGGCACTGAAAGGAATGCCTTTCAAATCATATTCAGCAGGAGCGGAATATACTACGTTTATAATACCGGAGTTAGCGCCCGGAGCACTCGTGATCTTACTTGAAGAATAATTAGCTGAGAAACCAGACTTCCATTCATTATTGATCTTCCAGTCTACCAAACCACGGGCACCCCAACGATCCATGCCGGTAGAAGGGATTATACCCTTTTGGTGAGAGTTGCTGACACCAACAGAGTAATTCACGCCGTTCAATGCCTGTGAAATATTAAAGTTTGTATTCTCCGTGAAACCGGTTCCTAAGAAATCACCTACGTTATCGTAAATCTGAGGTGTAGTCCAGCCATCCAATCCAGCCTCCGCACGTTTCGGGTTGTAATACATACCTTGATGCATACCGTCCGCTTTCGTATAAGCGTTGTCTGTGTTACCACCATATTTAGCATCGTTAGCCAAGTCGCTGATTTTCGGTCCCCAAGTCATGGAAGATGTAGGATTGTAAGCATCATAGCTATTACCTTGAGCGTACACATCTTGATGTTCGAACTTACGAGACACACGCTGTGCACTCAAGTTTGTAGATACAGTCACTTGAGGACGACCCTTCTTTTGGTTTGATCCGCGTTTTGTGGTAATCACAATTACACCATTAGACGCACGGATACCATACAAGGCAGAAGCAGCCTGCCCTTTCAACACGTTAATAGTCTCAATATCCTCAGGATTGATATCAATACTACGATCCGCATAATTGGCGCCAGAGACAGAGGCACCCGTATCGACATCTGCAGCCGTATTGATAGGCATACCATCAATCACATACAATGGCTGGTTATTACCATCGAAAGAACGAGCACCACGGATCGTGATCTGTGCGGAAGCACCCGGAGCACCGGAAGACTGACGAATATCCACACCGGTCAACTTACCTTGAATAGCGTTCGCTAAAGAGGTAGTACCGCTCTTATTCAAATCATCCGACTTTAAATCTTGCGCAGCGTAACCCAACGCCTTACGTTCACGCTTGATACCCATCGCCGTTACCACGACCTCATCCAGATTCTGGGTATCCGACATTAATGTTACATTTACATTGGAAGACACAACTACTTCCTTCGATTTCATACCGATGTATGATACTACTAATTGCTTACCATCGTTAGGGACATCCAAGGTAAAATTACCGTCAAAATCCGTAACTGTTCCCACAGTCGTTCCTTTTACGATAATGGACGCACCGATCACCGGCTCACCATCTTCTCCGACTACCTTACCGGTAATCTTTGAAGTCTGGGCTGAAACTGCTCCTACGCTCATCGCTAGAAACAGTAGCACAGAAGTCAACTTTTTCTTCATAAACACACTCTTATTTATTAAACTTAAAGAAAATACACTATTACCTAATCGCTTCCAATAGCCTTTTATGAAGCGCTATTTATGTTTTACGACATACCATTTATCAAAAAACGATTGCAAAAGTATAAAAAAAGAACTACAAAACCAATAAATTATCATTTAGCAGACGCTTTCTCTTCATTTTATTAAGTATCTATATTAGCAATATGTCAATATTTAAAGTTAATAATGGAATATCAATAACTAGCAAATAGAAATATACCTAAAATAGAGAAGCATAATATTTCATTTTGTTAGATTAAATAGGCTTAGCATTTGGTATTTTTTTCATGTTTTTAATACTTACCTCTTGGGAAATCATAGAAAAGTAGTGTATGAATGGCTTCATTCGACGCGTGCCTCTATTTTTTCTAAGTCACGGACAATTGTCATATCCATGATATTACTGTATATCTCGGTAGTACGAACGCTTTTATGGCCTAACAACTTTTGTACCGTAGTTATATTCGCCCCATTATATAATAATAAGGTAGCGTTCGTATGCCGAGCGAGGTGGAAAGAGACCTTCTTATCGATGCCCGCCAATTGGCTGATCCGGTGTAATTGCTTATTCACGTTTGAATTAGAGGACAAGGAAACACCAAAGAGGTTTCTCGGAGCCTTCCGATATCGCTCATAGATAGGTAAAGATTTACCCTCGAACAGGAGGAATAGCGGCAAACGGACGCTCACGTCTGTCTTCACCGATGAATACACCAACCAAACCTTATCATCAATAATCAAGAAGTTCTCTTTCGTGATGCTTACTATGTCTGAGAAGCGCAGTCCCGTGTAGCAACTAAATAAAAACATATCCAGGCATCGGCGCAATGTACGCTGCCCGTCCAGCTTTAAGTTTTCCAAACGGCCCAGCTCCTCTGGCGTTAGATGCGTACGCTTACTCTCCTGGTATTTAATCTTATATTTCCGGAAAGGATATTTGTGCAACTCGAACAGCTCCTTATTGATCGCCAAGTTGACGTATCGTTTCAAATGCTTCATGTGTTTAGCTATCGTATTCCGATGATACCCCTGCTTCAACAAGAAATATTCAAAATCGCATAAGAAGTTGAAACTAACATCCTTAAAGAGAACATCCTTTTTATATAAGGATAGGATATGCAACGTGGACAAATGGTTTTTCAATGTCGATTCTCTCAAATTACTATGTAAAACCTCCTCACGCATGAAAACAATAAAAGAGGAAGACGTGGATGCAGAGGAAGTCTCCTCACGCAGATCCTTCAGCGAAAAACCGTTATTCGCCTGTCTCTTCTCCAGCTCATTCCTCTCCAACTCCATCACAGAGTTTTGGAGATACAGGTTTAACGCGTCCATATTCGGATGGTTCTTTATGGAACGCCGCTTGTTGTCCCATTGACAAGGCCTCACATAAACCTTCGTCGAGAAATACCTCTTTTGCCTATTCAGATAGGCCTCCACTTGAATCAAAGCTTTTCCTTCCGCGTTCAATTGCTTTTTTCGATTAAACACTAAGTTGTAAATTACTTTTTCCATGATACTTTATCTATTATCTGATTGTAGGCACGAAGAAACGATAATAAGTTCTTTGCGGCACGATCTACGAACTAAAAGTTTGTTATCACGGATCAGCGGCTCATAAAAGCCACCTATGCAATCACATAAAAAAAAGGCCTGCCACATACATGGCAGACCCTCTCTTTCTATTCGATTTCCTCTAAAGATCAATAATCCTCACCAGCCCATCCGGTCTTACGGAAACCTTTTACCGTAAACGTCTCACCCGGGTAATTGGAGTTAGTCATCGTAAACTCGATGGCATCCGCCTTATGTCCGGTGGGTGTGTCGTAACCTTCCAGCACTACCTTTCCCCCAGCCACGGAGCAGGTGGAAGAAGAAGTGGTACCATCCGTAGAGTTCACGAGGTTCGGGATGTTATCACCGCTAAAATCCTTGTTAGCCACGTTGCAGTTTACTTTTCCCAAGATACCGTAGCTAGCGGCTGCCGAACCCATTTTCACCCACATCTTATCCACCGCGTTGTCCGAGGTGTTATAAGTATTGCAAGTCACGCCTTCTTTCACGGCCTGGCCGTTAGCGTCATAAACATTTACGATCCATTCTCCGCAAAGAGGATAAATAACCGCGTATTCAGTCTCATAATCACCATAAGTCTCACACGCTGTAAAAGAGATTAGCGCAAGTAAAACTGTCAGTATTTTCTTTATCTGTTTCATATTCTTTCTCTTTATACGTTATACTAAATAGATCCACCTTATTTATGCCACCATTGTTTCTCCTGCAAAGGAAGTACATCCGGGGTATTGCTATTGCTATCGGAAGATGTTTTCGGATACATCATGCGGCGAGGATATTCTCCCACGCCTAAAGCGGATCCTACGCAAGGAGTCAATTGCCCCCATACATAACCGGTCTCATCCGGGAACGCGGCACCCAAAGCCGGAATACCCGTACGATTGATATCAAACCAAGAATCCCAAGCCTGGCAACGAGTGGCGGCGATCCATTTCTGAGTCAAGATCGATGTCAACATCGACTCCTTATCTCTATCATTGAACGCATACGCGCCATCGGCGGCGATAAAGGTAGAGGCATCCTTTCCCCAACGCTCGAAAGCCAAAGTCACCGCCTTATCATAATTCTCTTTCGCCTTGCCGGAATCGCCTAAGCGAGCATAAGCCTCCGCCTTCAAGAAAGCGACCTCGGCCGCGGACATCAGGTAAACAGGATCTGTAGGCTCCAATACGACGATAGAGACTTGGTTTGTCTTCAATTGCGTGGGGCGATCACCGCATTTCAACGAAGTCGTTCCGCTACCATCCTCATTCGGGTTAAAGAAATCAGCCAGACGAGGATCCTTGTATTGCTTCATATACTCGCAAATAGTAGCGCAAGCACGGATATTGTTTTTAGTATTCAATTTACGACGGTCGTTCTCATACAAAGGATTCGACTTATTCTCCAAATCCATGAAAAGATCCATCTTGGCATCAACCGTCAATAAATCATTCTCGTTCAGCAGCGCTTGGATAGCGGATTTATTCGCGTCGAAGTCTCTCATCAAAAGTTTCAATTTCAAGCTCTTCGCGAAAGATACCCACTTTTTCATATCGTTACCCTTAGCCGTACCGAAAATAAGATCCTGGGAAGAGATAGCCGGTAAGGAAGAAGACTCCAATTCGCCGGATTTAGCGATCACCTCGTCCAACATCGCCAAAAGCCCCGGATACACGACCGTCTTGCTATCGTCAAACTTCGGGCTGAAGACGCCCTCGTCCGCTTTCAACGCTTCCGTAAAGGGAATAGAGCCGTAGGTATCGACCAAGATATGATAATCAAAAGCCGTCATCACCTTAGCGATCGCCCAATAATTCCATTCACCCTTCTCCTCGGATTGCTTGATGACCAAGTCGAAATCGGGAAGAGACATAGCGTATAAGGTTGTCCACATACGACTTTCCGCCGTATTCGTGATACTATAGTTACAAATCGTATTATACTGGTTCGAGGTCTGACCCTGCATATAGTGCTGCGACCACATGCCACCATATAACTCATAGCTGCTGCCCAATACGCCGATCGTCGAGGCTATTCCGGAAGGGAGTAAAGTAGACGCGGTCACATCAGACGGATAGTTCGGATTCTCATTGATATCCAAGTAGTCGCTACAAGCCGTAGAGGTAAGTAGCAAACCGCTCACTAATCCTATATATAATAAATTCAATTTTTTCATATTCTTCATCTTTTCTAATTAGTTAAAATGTCACTTTCACACCACCACCAAAAGTACGAGTCGTCGGGGCAGAAGCGAACTCACCCAATTCCGAGTAGATATCATTACCGTAGTTCGTACTTTCCGGATCCACGAAGTTGTTCTTTTTCGGAGTCCACATAAACAAGTTTCTACCGATCAAGCTAACTTGCAGCGCTGTCAACGGGGTTTTCTTCATAAGCCGTTTCGGGAAGTTGTACGATAAAGTGATCTCTCTCAATTTAAAATAATCCTTCGGCAACACCCAGTTCTTGTATTGAGCCGAGTTGGAGGAGTTATTCCAATAGTTATACATCCTTGAGCGAGTTACAGGAATATTGTTCTCTACATATTCGCCATTCACCTCCTTCACGGAGTTCGGGATAACGAATGATTGACGATCATTGTAAGTCGTCATTGTTGAGTTTCCGGCAAATGTCAACAATTGGGAAGTATAAGAATAGAAGTATCCACCGTCTCTCCAATCAAACACCGCGCTCAATGAGAAATCTTTCCAAGTGAAGCGAGTATTGAATCCCATCAAGAAGTTGGGAGTGGAAGAACCTACCACCTCTTTTTCCCCGGCAGCTATTTGCGGAAGTCCCGCGCTAGTGACAATCGTCTTGCCATCGTCCGTAGTGGCTACCTTAGGCACTTTGAAAACGCCTAAAGGCTGTCCTACCTCGGCTACGAAGTCTACCGAGTAACCCGTTTTCAATACATATTCTTGTACGTCGCCCCAAAGTTCCTTTACCTCACTCCAGTTCTTCGTAAATGTAACACCTAGTTCCCATTCAAAATCTTTCACTTGCACGGGAATTAAATTCAAGGCTACCTCGATACCATGGTTATTGATCTTACCCACATTACGGGTCATGCTCGTATAACGAGTTTCCGGAGCCAAAGCCGCCGAGATGATCTGATCCTTCGTATCCTTATTATAATAAGCGAAATCTAAGTTGATCCGGTTATTCAGCAAGTGAGTTGTCAAACCAAGCTCCCACTCTGTCGTGATCTCCGGCCTCAAGTCCGTATTCGGTAAACGATTAGACTCCGTCATACCCATCACGCTGTTAATCGGCAAATACAAACTACCAAAACCTAGGCCCACCTGTGTCGGGATATAATAAGCGGATGTCCGATAGATCGGAGCGTCATTACCCGTCTTACCCCAAGCGGCACGTATCTTCAAGAAGTTCAATGCGTCCGATTTCAAATCGGGGAATAGATCCGTGACAATCAAGGAAGTATTCAAGCCACCATAGAAGAAGCTATTCTTGCCGGCAGGCAACGTAGAAGACCAGTCGTTACGAATAGAGGCGTTTACGAACCAATAGTTTTTAAAGCCAAACTCCGCTTGCGCGAACAAGCCAACCAAGCGACGGGCCTCACGATAAGACTCGGTAAGCGGTTTATCCGCTCCATTGGCCAAGTTAAACCATCCTTCTTGTTGCAAGCCATACAAATAAGAATCCAGATAAGAATTGTTGCGCTGATTCAAGTTCCAGCCCACTACACCGCCTAAAGCGATATCCTCACCAATCTTATAGTCCGCGTTCAAATAAGCGGTAGCGTCTATCTGTCCATAATACTCCGTCCGCTCGGTATAAGTTCCGGCCTCCGGATTCTTACCACCCATATCACTCCAAGAACCCGGAGTGTAGGTAGCTTTTTGGTTCCATTTGCGCTGGCGCGAATTGGAGAAGTCACCACCAAAGCGTCCTACCGCTTTCAATCCATCCATGATATCGAAAGCCATCTCAAGCTTACCATAGATACGGTCGTCTTGGAATTTATTTTGGTTATTCGCCAAAACCCAATAAGGATTGGTAGCGTAGGCCGTATAGAAGTTGTCTATGTTATAATAGGGATTATTGAAATCCGACATCGAGGAGATATCCACGTCTGTAGCATGTTGCAAGATCTCCTGGAACATCGTGGCGCCATCGCCGCCTTGTCCCGTACTGGGGCGAGTCACGTCCTTGCGGACATAGTTGAAGTTCACCTCCGAATAGAAACGTTTGTATTTAGCGTTACCTCTTAAAGAGATCGTATTACGTTGATATTTATCTGAGTTCATCGGCATGACACCGGTAGAGCTTACATTTCCGTAAGAAGCTACCAAACCTAACTTATCGTTACCCATACGGATGGATACGTTGTTATTTGCCTCGAAACCATTCTGATAAAAATCACGCATATTATTCTTCACATAGGAGAATGGTTTTGTCAGAGGAGTCAAGTTGCCTTTCGATCCATCGGAGAAAGCGCCCCAAGCATGTTCGCGACCGTCTAAGGCAGGTCCCCAAGAACCATTTTCCATCGGGCTCCAATCCGGCCAACCTTGACCGAAACGATCCTGCGTTTGCGGGACACGCAATACATTAGATCCCATGAAAGATCCGTCATAAGTAACCGTTAGTTTCTCAGCGCCGGCACGTTTCGTGGTAACCATGATTACGCCATTCGCCGCACGAGAACCATATAATGCCGTCGCGGAAGCACCTTTCAAGATCGTAACAGACTCTACGTCCTCCGGGTTGATATCGTTGGCGGAGTTACCGAAGTCCACCGTATTGTTCAACGCGCCCGATTCCGTACCACTACCCGAGAAGTCATTCATGATAGGCACACCATCCACTACATATAATGGTTGGTTCGCACTGAATGAGCTAATACCACGAACGATAACCTTTTGAGAAGATCCGGTACTTCCAGAGTTCGAGATATTTACACCGGCTACCTTGCCACTCAAGCCGGACATCACGGACCCGGACTTGGCCGCTACTAAATCATCGCTCTTCACGGTAGAGGACGCGTAACCCAACGCCTTTTCCTGCTTTTTCATACCGATAGCGGTTACGACCACTTCCTCTAGATTCTGGGTACCAGACTGAAGGACAACCCTCAGCACGTCTTGTACCGGAACCTCACGGGCAATCATACCCACATAAGAGAACACCAAAGTCTTCGCGGAGCTTGGCACATCCAAACTAAACGCACCATCAAAATCCGTTACTGTTCCTGTAGTAGTACCCTTGACTATTACAGATGCCCCAATAATCGGTTCACTGTCTTCGGAGGAAATAACAGTACCTGTCACTTTCCTTGTCTGAGCCGTGGCCAATCCGATGCCTAATACTAGGCAAAGTAAAAGATAAGTCAACTTTTTCATAGACACACTCTTTTTTGTTTTAACTTATATATAACTAATTCACATTATTTCATTAGGAACTCAGCAATATTAAGATTTGGCACATCTGCAAATGTAACAATAAATTTATTATACCAAATAAATAAATAAGAAAAATAAATAAAACAGCGTGAAATAAAATCAAAGCCGCATCGGAGGGCATCCATCCATACGCCCCCAACGGCACGAAAGCAAGACAAAAAAGGAACTTAACTCCAGGAGGCTACGGACTTAACTCCATGGGGCTACGAACTTAACTCCATGGGGCTACAGACTTAACTCCCTAACGCAAATGAGTTAGCCCCATGAAGCTAATCACTTAACTTCATGGGGCTAATCACTTACATCCATACCGAGGGGAAGGGCGAGGCCTGTCTCAACTCATTTTCGCCAGCTCGAACCGCTTATCCACGCAGGCCGGTAGCTCATGCGGGTAATGGGTTACGTAGATCAAGGTCTTTCCCGGGCGATCGCAGAATCGCTCGATAATGGCGGCCGCCTTTTTCTTATTGCTCACATCCAGGCCGTGGAGCGGCTCATCCAGTATAATCAAGTCGGGATCTTTCACGAAAGCCCTCGCCAATAGGACCAGGCGTTGCTCCCCGGATGATAGGGTCAAGAATAGACGATTCCTCAGGTGCTCGATACCAAAGACCCTCATCCACTCCAGCGCTACCGCCTCTTGCTCGGCGTTGCACTTGCGAAACAAGCCGATCGAGTCGAAAAAGCCCGAACCCACAATATTCAAGGTAGGTACATTCTCCTTATAATAGAGGTGCATCTCCGGCGACACGTATCCGATACGCTTCTTGATGTCCCAAATACTTTCTCCGGTGCCTCTCTTCTTATCAAACAAATACAACGTATTGGCGTACGACTGGGGATTGTCCGCATAAACCAGGCTCAGCAAGGTAGACTTGCCGGCTCCATTCGGACCGAACAGCGCCCACTTCTCCCCATTCTTGATCTCCCAATCCAAGTCTTTCAGGATCGTACGGCTGCCATAGCGTATCTTCACATGCTCCATGCGCAAGGTCACCTCATGGGAAGAGGCTATCTTGTCGCTATCCACCGGCAGGCGAACCTCTCCCACCTCCCTCGCGCCCACGCCTTCCGTCGGGAAAAGGCGGGCGATCAATTCCGTATCCGCCATAAACTCCTCACGCGTCAGCGAAGGCAGGCAAGTACGATCGTGGATAGGCAACACGTGCGTGATCATCCGCGGTATGTCCCGCGGATTCGATAATAATAAAACGACCTGCACCCCATGCAAGTTCGTCATCTGCCCCAGCATCTCCACCAATAAATCCCGGGAGGGAGCGTCCAGGCCGATAAAGGGGTTATCCAGTATCAAGACACGGGGCCGGCTAAGCAGCGTCCGGACGATCAGGAATTTCCGCAGCTCACCGCTCGAAAGGAAGATCAAGCGTTTCGGCAACAGGTCCTCAATACCGAAAAGGGCCAGTATCTTCGCCAGATCAGCGGAGCCGGCATATTCCTCCAGCAACTCCCCTACGGTAGGCATCTCATCCGTCTCCGTAGCGTGCCAACGCTGTTGATAATAAGAGTTCCGGCAATCCGCCAACGAATATATATCCTTAAACGCTATACTTTTGATAAAATCGCTTACGTTCCCCTCTCCGGCGAATACCACCTCGCCTTCCTTGAAAGCGAATTTCCGCCGCATAATGTCCGCTATCAAGGTCTTTCCCGCTCCATTCGGACCGATCACGGCCCATTGCTGCCCTTCATCGATCCGCCAATTCACGGGAGCCGTAAACCGCAGTTCCGGCAAACGGGTAACGATATTCTTGATATCTACCACCATCTTTCCTTCTTTTTCCATCTTTTTCTTACTAATACGCGCAAAGGTACATTGTTTATTTAAAAATAACAGCATAATGATAAAAAAAGGGGTCACTCATCACGAGCAACCCCTCTGTAGCATACAGGCAATTGGTATGTCTATGCTAACTAGTAGTTAATGAACGCCTGTACGTGTATCCCACCACATTTGCTTGCCCCAGAAGTCGTCCACAACCTCCGCATTGAAAGGAGCGTTATTCGTACCATTCAACGAAAGTTCCGTATTTGGATACGGTGAACGGAAAGGAGGAACATTATGATTCGCATATTTATTCGCCCGTCCCGGAGCTATATAGTTCGTCTCAGGAACCCCCGTACGCCGATACAAGGACCAGCCTTCCATCGCCTGCTTGAACATGGCGACCCATTCCTCATACCAGATCTGCTTCAACGATCCGTCGAACTTGCCGGCACCCTCCAAATAGGCCGTCACATCGGCATCACTCACGCCATTCTCCGTCAATGAGGATTCTACGCCTTTCGTATAGGCTTCCTCGGCAGTCATGCCATGCGTGTTATAGCCCAGCTTAGCGGCCTCCGCTATATGGAAATACACTTCGGCCACACGCATATAAGGAGAGAACCCACCTAAGTCCTGGCCATATCTATATCCCCAAACAGAATACTTGCTGGCCGTAGGGTTGCTGCTCGCGCCAATCGTATATCCTCTATACACCGGAGTTCCGTCGGTATAATCAGATTCGGTCTCGCCTACACCCGGAGGTGTCTGGCTCGATTTCGTAGGAGCGCAATATACCGAGATACGCGGGTCTTTATTCTCCAATAAATAATTAACCATTACATCCGAGCAACAGAACTCGGTCTTACGTGTACGATAGGCATCAGCGATAGGCTCGTAATAGTTTGAGTCATCTCCTTGCCACATAAAGAAAGCGTTATCATCGTTCGACTCCATGATCGGATATTTAGCGGCATTACCCAATACCTCCTCTATCGTAGACTTGGCCAAGGCCGCGTCCACACCCGATATACGGATCGCCAAGCGTAAGCGCAAGGAATTGCAATACTTCTGCCACTTCAACATGTCACCGCCAAACAACAGGTCGCCTCCACTGATATCGTCATCGCCTCCTTCGGCAAAGCCATCCGCGGCCTCCTTCAATTTCGCCAACATAGCGGGATAAATATCCTCTTGCTTATCGTAAGTGGGAGTCAAAGTCCCCTCTGCCATCTTGACAGCGGCCGAATAAGGCACATCACGCCAGCGATCCGTAGCGATCTGGATCAAATGCACTTCCAGCACCTTCGCCACATTCAGCATATTGGGGGAAGCTTCCGAACGCTTTTGGATATCCATCACGTTGTTAAGCACACGATAGATGTACTCCCAGTTCGTATCTTGCACACCCGGACGAAATTGATAACGAGCCTCATCTATATAACTCATCTTAGCGACATACCCACCGAACGACATGGGTTCATCCATGGCGAACCAACGGTCGTAACAACGGTATGAAGTATAATATAATGAATATGCCAACAAATTGTCAGTAGGGACATTCTCCGCGTTATCAGGATCCTTATTCACCTCTTCGAACGAATTCGTACATCCTATCATAAATAAAGAAGAGATGGATACGCACGCAATCGCTATATTCTTAATATATTTTTTCATGTTTCTATTATATGATAAATGATACAAATTTAGAATGTCACACCCACTTTCAAACCAAAGCTGCGAGAAGGAGGATAAGAGTTCGACTCAAAACCTACATTTTCATTCAAAGCGCCAGTCGTTGATTCCGGATCCAAATGGATAATGTTAGACTTGTGTACCCATAGCAACGCTAAGTTCGTTCCGATCAAGGATACATGAGCCGCTTTCAGGCATTTAGTCTTCGCCAAGATCGATTTCGGGAATGTGTACGTGATATGAGCCTCGCGCAATTTCAAGAACGAGCCATCAAAGACAGCCATCTCGCAAATATTGTAGTAATTACCGAAGAAATCCTCGGCGTTGACAGCCGTCGTATTAACGCTTCCGTCGGCATTCTTGAAGACCTTATCCGTCAAGACATTTTGTCCGGCAATCACACCATTCTCACGCAAATCACCTTCCGCGGTGAAATCATAGATACCCGTATAAGTACCAAACGCTTGAGAGACAGAATAAACATCACCACCCTTGCGGAAATCCAACAAGAAACCTAAACTCCAATTCTTGTAAGAGAATTCATTGCTGAAACCAGCCAACCAATCCGGAGACACATCACCGATTTCCTTATTCGACTCGGCGACAGGCATACCGTCCTGTACCAAGATAGAGCCATCCTCATTATAGGTATAGCCAGTGCCCACTAAAGTACCCCAGCTCTTACCCGGCATGGCGTAGTTATAGCAGCTCCAGCTGCTACCTATCTGGTAAGCATCCAATGATTCACCGGTAGTCGGGTCTGTGTATAACTCGACGATCTTGCTCCGGTCTCTAGACCAGTTCAAGGTAGCTGTCCAGCTAAATCCCTGCGGATTCTTGAAAATGTCACCAGATAGTTGTAACTCAACACCCTTATTGCTGATCTCACCCGCATTAATCATCATAGATTGATAGCCGGTAGCAGTAGAAACACGTGCCTTCATGATCTGGTCGGTCGTCGTTTTCTGGTAATAAGCCAGATCTAAACGCAAGCGATTTTGCAAAAAGCTCGCCTCAGCGCCTACCTCCCAAGTTTTCACCATTTCCGGACGCAATTGCAAAGCGGGGAAAGTGATGGGATTATAATACAAGCTAGTTCCTCCGAAAGGAGCTGTCAGCACGGAATAGTATGCGTTCGACAGATAGGGATCCGTAGCGGAACCAATCTTTGCCCAACCTCCGCGAATCTTCAAGAAGTTCAACCAGCCAGCCTCGGTCAAGGAAGGCAATGTCTCTGTCAAGATCCAGCTAGCGCTGAAGACGGATAGAAGAAGGCATCCTTAATCGTAGAATCCCAGTCGTTACGAATGCTAATATCTACATACGCTTGGTTCTTCCATCCAATAGAAGCGTTGGCATAAACAGAATTAGAACGACGAGCCTCATGGTTTTCCTCAGCGATGGCAGATCCTTTCGCGTTGGCTACCGTATATAATCCGGGAACAGTCAACTCATCCGCTCCGATTGTCTTGATATAATATTTATAATCCCTATAGTTCGCTCCCGCCAACGCGTTCACTTGGAAATCACCGAATTGCTTATTGAAATAAGCGATGAAGTCCGCGTTTATCTCTGTTGTTCCACGGTCGTAATCACGGAAATAACCATCCGGATAATCTACGCTCCATTCCACATTTGACAACTGGTTTGAGAAATAGGTATCCAAACCGATACGCCCCTCGAACTTTAACCAGTCCGTCGGCTTAATCCACAAGGAAGACTTACCATATATACGGTCACGCGTATATTTATTCAAGTTCTTGTTCAAGACCCAATAAGGATTTACCGCATACTCTTTCTGCCAGTTATAATGCGTATAAGCGCCATTCTCGTCTTTTTGATCCCAGTTCGCTTTCAGGTCCGCCATATCGATCTGACGTCCATGCCACTGCAGCAACGATTGCAATACGTTACGGCCATCATAACCGGTACCGGGAAGATTGCCGCTCGTGGTACGCACGTAATTCGCGGACAAGTCAAACTCCAGATATTTATTGAAATTCATTTTCGTATTCAAGGCTGCCGCATAACGCTGCTGATCCGTATTTGGCGTAGTACCCTGCTGATCGCGATAAGAGATAGAAGCACGAGTGGAAGATTTTTCCGTCGTGGAGGTCAATGCGATCGTATGGCTTGTAGAAAGGCCTGTCTGGAAGAAGTCCTTGATATTGTTGGAATGGGAAACCCAAGGAGTAGCTTGACGAACACCATCCACTACCGGACTATTATATTGCGGAAGCTGCAAACCTATGTCCAAGCGAGGTCCCCAAGACTCATCCGCGTTATCGTTTACACCGCCACCGGCCCCATCCTTATAGGAATATCCGTAATTAGAGGCAAAGTCTTGATAAGAACCCGTATATCCGCTTTCTTTCCAATCGAACTCAGTTCCGTAATAACCTTGGCCATATTTATTTTGCAACTTCGGCAAATTGTAAATACGATCCATCGTGATATCACCATCGTAAGAGATGGTTATACCCTTGTCTTTCTTCCCGGATTTCGTCGTGATCAAGATAACGCCATTACCCGCACGCATACCGTAAAGAGCGGCAGAACCTCCCTTCAACACGGAGATAGATTCGATATCTTCCGTATTGATATCATTCAAACCGGATCCTAAGATAACAGAACTACCCTTCGCATTATCATTCGTCATAGGAACACCATCCACTACGATAAGCGGCTGATTATTACCGAAAGAAGAATTACCGCGAATCACGATATTCTGCGACGCGCCTACTTGTCCACCTTGGGAAGTAACCTGCACACCTGCAACCTTACCCGACAAAGAATTGGCAACACTCATTTGGCCAGCCTTAGTAATCTCCTCCGACTTAACCTCTTGCAGCGCATAACCCAATGATTTCTTCTCCCGGCTCAACCCCATGGCGGTTACGACGACCTCGTCCAGGGCTTTGGAGTCCGAGTCCATAATGATATTCATTACGGATGATACGGGGGCTTCCTTCGTTTTCAATCCCACGTAAGAAACAAAGATAGTTTTAGCATCTCTCGGCACATCTAAACTAAAGTTACCCTCAAAGTCAGTAACCGTACCAATCGTAGTGCCTTTCACAACGACAGCCGCACCGATCACGGGTTGCTGATCTTCCGATGATATAACAGTACCTGTTACCTTCATCGTCTGTGCCGTTGCGACTCCTATGCCTATAAACAGGCATAATAATAAAAAAGTCAACCTTCTCATAAACACTCTTTTTGTTTAACAATTAATATTTCAATCAAAAATCACATATAATTACATTGGCCTATAAAAACCACGCCGCAAATATATGAAATATCTTTTGTTAAAAACAAATAAATACATGATTAAATGTCACATCAATATCATTTCAAGCTACAAAAAGATATTTTACGTAGCCTAAATAAATACTTTTGACACTCTAAACATATCATAATATCACGAAACAAACCTTTCTATTAGCGTTTTTTAGTTAACTCTCTTTGCAGAAATAAAGAATACATGTGTTTTTCATATCATTTTAATAGATTTGTATATATTAGCAAGAAAAAGAGGGTGGTTTCTTGTAATCCGTCACTTTTCGTCACGTTTTTCTTTCATCCCTAAAGGAAATCGTTCCTTGCGAGCCTGTCTCTTCCCAAATAAATAGAGGTGTGTCATAATTCACGATATGACACACCTCCAGTAACATCAATTTAATATCAATCGGACGGGCACACCGTCTTCTATTTAAAAGACTCTTGTACCTTTTCCTTGGTGAATCTCGGTGGCTTGCGTGATAATCACTTGCTTCACCCCGGCGTCTATCGCTTGGTAAGCGTTTTCCAGCTTCGGGATCATGCCCCCTTGGATAATGCCTTGCTCCACGTATTCCTTAAACGCGCTACGGTCGATTTCGGGTATCACGCTCTCGTCGTCCCTCTCGTCTCGCAAGACCCCTTTTTTCTCGAAACAGAACATCAATGTCACCTCGAAATGTCTCGCCAGCGCTTTAGCGGCCTCTCCCGCTATCGTATCGGCGTTCGTATTCAGCATATGGCCTTGCTTATCGTGCGTGAGAGGGGCCAATACCGGCACAATTCCTTGATGGATAAGGGTGGCTAGCAGATCGGCGTTCACCTCCTTCACGTCGCCTACGAACCCGTAGTCCACCTCCTTCACGGGGCGTTTGTCGGAGCGCATCAAGTTCATGTCCGCCCCGGTGAGGCCCAAGGCATTTACCCCCAGCGCTTGCAGGCCGGCCACGATATTCTTATTCACCAACCCGCCATAGACCATCGTCACGACCTTCAAGGTCTCGGCATCCGTGATACGACGTCCGTTCACCATCTTGCACTCGATGCCCAGCTGGGCGGCAAGCTTGGTAGCCGAGCGTCCGCCCCCATGCACCAACACCTTATATCCTTCTATAGCGGCGAAATCGCTCAATAACCGACGAAGCGTCTCCTCTTCCTCCACGATCTTCCCTCCTACCTTTATCAAGACTAGTTTTTCCATTTCCTTAAATTATATTATAGATGTATTCTTTCCATATGCCACGCCCCCTTCTCTTATGAGCGGAAAGAGGTGCGTCCTGGTAACAAAAAAAAGCGGCCGTATTTAGATACACGACCGCTTTACTATCAAAAGAGAGCGGTAGGCGAGGCTCGAACTCGTGACCCTCAGCTTGGGAAGCTGATGCTCTACCAACTGAGCTACTACCGCATTGCGGGTGCAAATATAGCTATTATTTTTCTCCGTGCAAGTATTTCAAGAGAAAATAACGAATGCCTACGCATAAATAAGATACTTTCGAGGCCGAAAGTAATGCAAGTAATGCAAGTAATGCACTGCATTATTTCCACACACGTGCGTACATTATATAGGCGAAGCTTAATTTATGATGTGTGATGTATGATTTATGATGTATGATTTATGATTTATGGTGTTCCCCGATCCGATCCCCGCTAGGCTTGGGAAATTCCAGGAGAGACCTCCGTCCGACGGAACCCAAATCAAAGCAGAACACCATAAATCATAAATCATAAATAAAACCATATCTTATATATGTACGCACGTGTGTGGAAATAATGCAGTGCATTAGTTGCATTAGTTGCATTATTTGCACGTATATCGGCATGGCCCTATGCCTACGGTCGCGTGGGGCGATGGCGGTATACGTATGGGGTCATGCCGGTATACGTGTGGGGCATTGCCGGTATACGCGTGGGGCGATGGGGGAAGAGGGATTATGCTAAAGAGCGGGATTTGCGTGTGGGGGACGCGGCTTTCGGTCTAGGATGGGACTGTTTGCCTCAAAAATGATTATCTTTGTCGCCAACTAATCGAGAAGAGAATGAAAAAGATATTATTCCTATGCCTGCTGGGGATTCTTTCCTTATCGGCCAGCGCGCAACCCAAGCTGAGCGAGGAGGCCCGCGTCAGCCTAATGACCAGCGCGCCGTTCGACGAGGAGGTGTTCACCGTATACGGGCACGCCGCCCTGCGCATATACGATCCCGGGCAAAATATAGATTATATATTCAATTATGGTATATTCGATTTCTCCAAGCCCAATTTCATCTTCCGCTTCGCTAAGGGGGAGACGGATTATAAACTGGGCGTGGCCGATTTCCAAGACTACGTGATCGAGTACCAGATGCGGGGCAGCGACATCACGGAGCAGGTATTGAACCTCACCCCGGCGGAGAAAGAGCATATCTGGGACGCGCTGCTTCTTAATTACAGGCCGGAGAACAGGGTGTATCGTTACAACTTCTTCTTCGATAATTGCGCCACCCGCCCTGCCGCCATCTTGGAAAAGGAGATCGAGGGGAGCGTGGATTATCGGTATCCCTATCAGGCCCGGACCTTCCGGGATCTTATTAATTATTGTACACGAAACCACCCCTGGCTCACCTTCGGATGCGACCTGGCGCTGGGCAGCCCGACGGACCGGGAGGCTACCCCGCACGAGATGCTCTTCCTCCCTACTTATTTGAAAGAGGCGTTCGCCAAAGCCATCATCACGGCCCCGGACGGGACAGTACGCCCCCTAGTGAGCGAGACCCACGTGATCGGAGCCGGGGAAACCGACGAGCCGGAGAAAGACATCTGGGACGTATTCACCCCGCTTGTCTGCGCCTGGCTCCTGTTCGGGATCGTTTTAGGGCTTACCGGCATCGAATGGCGCAAAAAAAGATACTTCCTAGGGGTGGATTGCGTCCTTTTCTTGGCGGCGGGCGCCGGAGGGGTCATCCTCTTCTTTCTTAGCTTCATATCCGTCCATCCCTGCACGTGGCCGAACATTTCCTTGGTGTGGTTACAGCCGCTTCATGGGGTCGCGGTCATTTTGTTTTGCGTAAAAAAGCTAAAGAAGGCTGCATATTACTATCATTTTATTAACTTTGCGGCGCTTACGCTGATGTTGCTGGGATGGCATTTCATTCCGCAGCATCTAAACAGTGCCTTTATACCGCTTGTAGCCTCGATTTGGGTTCGTTCGGGTTGGGGTGTTTACAGAAAGATATGGAGAATCGGATGAGAAAAATTATAACGTCGCTTATCGCTATCCTCGTGGTAACAAACCTTGAGGCGCAGCAGCGTACCCCTAAATTAGTGGTATGTATCACGGTGGACCAGCTAAGGGGCGACTATATAGAATATTTTTACAATACATTGGGCGAACGCGGCTTCAAGCGTTTGATGAACGAGGGGTTGGTGTACAACAATATCCGCTTCGAGTTCTCGGACATCGACCAAGCCAGCGCCTTCGCGACTCTTTTTACCGGAAGCAACCCTTGCTTCAGCGGTATCGCCGGAGACAAGACGTTCGATTTCGAGAAAGAAAAAGAGATCTCTATCTTGAACGACCCCGAATATCTGGGTAACTACACGAAAGAGAATTACTCGCCCAAGAACTTATTCAGCTCCACCATCGGCGACGAGCTGAAAATCGCCTCTCAAGGAAGGAGCGACGTATATGCCATCGCTCCGGATGCCGAGAGCGCCATCCTTTCGGCCGGACACGCGGCGAACGGGGCTTTCTGGATGGACAACCTCAACGGGAAATGGGCTACCACGACGTATTATAAGGGGATCCCTTGGTACGTAGACCGCTACAATAACGGCCCGGAATCCTTGGCGTCGCGCCTGGAGACCATGGTATGGACCCCTACCCTTCCGATGGAGAAATACGATGCCTTTCCTTATGTATTAGACGATCTCCCGTTCCACTATACGTTCAGCGAGAAGTACGCGAGTTGCTATCCGAACCTAAAGACCTCGCCGTTTATCAATAAGGAGATCAATCGCCTGGCCCTGCAGTTCCTGGAGTACGGAGGGTTCGGCACGCGCGGTTGCCCGGATATGCTGTCTATCACCTACTACGCGGGCAATTACCGCGGGACGATGAGCAAAGAATACACCCGGGAGATTCAAGATACCTACTATCAGCTCGATCAAGATATCGAGAAGCTGCTGGATACGATCGATAAGAAAGTGGGCCTGGCCAATACCTTGGTCGTCTTCACCGGCTCGGGCTATTATAAAAGCGAGGAGTCTTACCCGGAGGGCTTGATGGTGAACGGTGGCGAGTTCCACCCGAAGCGTTGCCTGGCCTTGCTGAATATGTACATGATGGCTATTTACGGCCAACATACCAGTTGGGTACAAGGCTATTACGACAACCAGATCTACCTGAACCGAAAGGCGATAGAAGACGCGAAGCTGGACTTGACGACCTTGCAAGACAAGGCCGCCGAGTTTATACAGGAATTTAGTGGCGTACAACTTGTCACCACGAGCAGAAGCTTGCTTACGGGCGACTGGAACGAGGGCACCGCCAAATTCCGTCAAGGTACGCACCATTTGAGACGGGGCGATCTGATCATCGAGCTGCAACCCGGCTGGAAAGTGAACCTCGACAATCCAAAGGAAAAAGTTAAGATCATACGCAATAACGCTGTTATCACCCCGCTGGTATTTATGGGCAACGGGCTGAAACCCGAACATATCTACCGCGAAGTAAAGGCCACTGAGGTAGCCCCTACGGTAACCCATGTGCTAAGAATCAGGCCACCCAACGCTACTCAAAGCCTACCGCTTAGGGAGTTGACAGTTGACAAGTGACAGTTGACAGTTGATGGGTAGGCTCCTCTGATTTATCTAAATAATAACGAATGGGGCGATAACACGGATGACAAAAGCATAAGACAGAGACAGCATCCAACTGTCAACTGTCAATTGTCAACTGTCAACTATATCCTCCCCCCCTTTTTTAACAAAAAATAAATAAAACAAGACTATATCATGGGATTTAATGAGTTTATGACGAAGCTGTTCGGCAATAAGTCGCAGCGTGACCTTAAAGAAATCACCCCTTACGTAGAGAAGGTAAAAGCCGTATATCCGTCGATCAAGGCACTCTCGAACGACGAGCTACGTGGAAAAACAGATGAGATCAAACAACGCATCCAAGACTACGTGGCCGCGGAGAAAGCGCAAGTGGAAGAGCTTCGCAAAGGCATCGAGGATAAGGAACTGGAAGAGCGCGAGGCGATCTGGGCCGAGGTAGATAAGATTGAGAAAATCATCACGGACAAGATGGAAGTGGTGCTGGAGGAATCCCTCCCCGAGGTATTCGCCATCATGAAAGATACGGCACGCCGTTTCACCGAGAATGAGGAAGTGGTAGTTACCGCCAACCAGTTCGACCGCGACCTGGCCGCTCGTTTCGACTTTGTCCGCATCGAGGACGATAAGGCGATCTTCGCCAACCACTGGAAAGCCGGTGGCAACGAGATCACTTGGGATATGATCCATTACGACGTTCAGCTATTCGGTGGCGTCGTTCTTCATAAAGGTAAGATCGCCGAGATGGCCACCGGTGAGGGTAAGACCTTGGTGGCTACCCTTCCGGTATTCTTGAATGCCTTGACACGCAACGGCGTACACGTGGTAACCGTGAACGATTACTTGTCAAAGCGTGACTCCGAGTGGATGGGCCCGATCTATATGTTCCACGGACTTTCCGTAGACTGTATCGACAAGCACCAGCCCAACTCCGAGGCTCGCCGCAAGGCTTACGAGGCGGATATCACGTTCGGTACGAACAACGAGTTCGGTTTCGACTACCTGCGCGATAACATGGCGATCAGCCCGAAAGACTTGGTACAACGCAAGCACAACTACTCCATCGTAGATGAGGTAGACTCCGTATTGATTGACGACGCTCGTACGCCGTTGATCATCTCCGGACCGATCCCCCGTGGCGAGGAACAATTATTCGAGCAATTCCGCCCGAACGTGGAGGTCGTGGTGAACGCCCAGAAAGACCTTTGCTCCAAATTACTGATCGAGGCCAAGAAGAAAATGGCGAGCGACGACCAGAAGGTCGTAGAGGAAGGCTCTATCCTGCTGTATCGCTCCTTCAAGGGATTCCCCCGCAACAAGGCGTTGATCAAGTTCCTGAGCGAGCAAGGCATGAAGGCGCAGATGCTGAAGACGGAAGAATATTTCATGTCCGAGAACATGCGCCATATGCACGAGGCTACCGACGACCTGTACTTCGTGATCGACGAGAA
The DNA here is from genome assembly GCA_028689545.1 of Parabacteroides sp. GTDB lineage: Bacteria > Bacteroidota > Bacteroidia > Bacteroidales > Tannerellaceae > Parabacteroides. The sequence continues at coordinate 6,526 of JAQVCX010000011.1, read as the reverse complement.
GAACAACAGTATCGAATTGACAGATAAGGGTATCGACCTATTGACCGGTAAGACCGACGACCCCACCTTCTTCGTACTACCCGATATCACCTCCCAATTATCCCAATTGGAGAATATGGCAGGGACCGACGAAGAGAGACAGGCCCAAAAGGACGAGATCCTGGCGAACTACTCCGTCAAGAGCGAGCGCGTGCACACCATCAACCAGTTGCTGAAAGCCTACACCCTATTCGAGAAAGACGACGAGTACGTGGTAATGGACAACAAGGTCATGATCGTAGACGAGCAGACGGGCCGTATCATGGACGGACGCCGTTATTCCGACGGTCTGCACCAAGCGATCGAGGCCAAGGAGGGCGTAAAGGTAGAGGCCGCTACGCAGACATTCGCCACGATCACCTTGCAGAACTACTTCCGTATGTATCATAAGCTATCCGGTATGACCGGTACGGCCGAGACGGAAGCAGGCGAGTTCTGGGACATCTATAAGCTGGACGTGGTAGTGATCCCGACCAACCGCCCGATCTCCCGTAACGATATGAACGATCGTATCTACAAGACGAAACGTGAGAAATATAACGCCGTTATCGAGGAAATCGTTCAGCTTACAGAGGCTGGCCGCCCGGTATTGGTGGGTACTACATCCGTGGAGATCTCCGAGTTGCTGAGCCGTATGCTTACGATGCGTAAGATCCCGCACAACGTGTTGAACGCCAAGTTGCACCAGAAAGAGGCCGAGATCGTATCCTTGGCGGGTCAGAAGAGTACGGTTACGATCGCTACCAACATGGCCGGTCGTGGTACCGATATCAAGCTGTCTAAGGATGTGAAAGACGCGGGAGGTTTGGCGATCATCGGTACCGAGCGCCACGAGAGCCGTCGTGTAGACCGCCAGTTGCGTGGTCGTGCCGGCCGTCAGGGAGACCCGGGTTCGTCCGTGTTCTTCGTGTCGCTGGAAGACGACTTGATGCGTTTGTTCGCGTCCGAGAAGATCGCCGGCTTGATGGACAAGCTAGGCTTCAAGGAAGGCGAGGTATTGGAGCACAGCATGCTGAGCAAATCCGTAGAGCGCGCCCAGAAGAAGGTAGAGGAAAACAACTTCGGTATCCGTAAACGCCTGTTGGAATACGACGACGTGATGAACTCACAACGTAACGTGATCTACACCCGCCGTCGCCACGCCTTGATGGGTGAGCGTATCGGCCTGGACGTATTGAACACGATCTACGACGCTTCCACGGCCATCGCCGATCAACACGCCGAGGACTTCGAGGGCTTCAAGCTGGAGCTGTTCAAGACATTCGCCATGGAAAGCCCGTTCACGGAAGACGACTTCCGAAGCATGAAAGCGGACCAGTTGGTAGAGCGTCTGTTTGAGGAGGCCTTGAAGACCTACAAACGCCGTATGGAACGTATGACGCAAGTAGCCAACCCGGTTATCAAGCAAGTGTACGAGAACCAAGGAGCGATGTACGAGAACATCATGATCCCGATCACGGACGGCAAGCGCATGTATAATGTATCGTGCAACCTGAAAGAGGCTTACGAGACGGAATGCAAGGCAATCGTTAAATCCTTCCAGAAATCAATCGTATTGCATATGATAGACGAGGGCTGGAAAGAGCACTTACGCGAGATGGACGAGCTGCGCCACTCCGTACAGAACGCTAGCTACGAGAACAAGGATCCCTTGTTGATCTACAAACTGGAGTCGTACAACCTGTTCAAGACGATGGTAGACACCATGAACCGTAAGACTGCCGCCATCTTGATGCGTGGCCAGATCCCGGTACGCGAGGAGCCTACCGAGGAGCAACGCCAAGCCATGCAAGCCCGTCAAGCCGCCGTAGCCCAGGAAGCCGCCCAAGCGATCGCCGAGGAGAGAGCCCGTCAGCGCGTCGCCGTACAAGAGGCCGCCCCGGAGCAGCACGAGGACATGAGCCGCTACCGCACGGAGAAAAGCGACTTGAGCGGAAACAATACCCAAGCCGAGGCACCTCAACCGAAGCAAGCTCCGGTTCGCGCCGAGAAACGAGTAGGACGCAATGATCTATGTCCTTGCGGAAGTGGCAAGAAATATAAGAACTGCCACGGACAAGGTTTATAAGAATTCTGAAATAAGATAGAAGAGAGTGTGTCTAAAGTCTAGTTTATTAGATTTGACACACTCTCTTTTTTGTTTCCTATCTCTATTGTTCTCTAAAAAACGTAAAATTCCTTGGCTGCTTCTCCCACACGCCTTAACTTAGAGCATCAAATCATTAAATAGAATAAATACCATGAAGAAAATTGTTTTATTAGTGGCTTTATGCCTATGTGTAGGAAACCTATTCGCGCAAGACGCTGACAAATTAAGAGACGAGGGTGACGCTGCCTTGAAAGCGAAAGATTACGCTACCGTCGTAACAAAATACGGTGAATACCTAAAACAAAACAACTACCAAGATACGGCCCGTATCTTCAATTGCGGATACGCCGCCAACCGGGTGAAGAACTACGCCGAGGCCGCCAAATACTTCGACATGGCCGTCAAGATGAACTACAACGTAGACGATTCTTACGTAGGCGAGGCCATGGCTTACCGCAACTTAAACAAGACGGATGAATTCCTGACTACCGTAAAGGAGGGATTAAAAGCGATTCCCGATGGAAACAAGAATAAGACCAACCTGGAGAAGTTGCTTTACGGCTACTGCATCAAGCAAGGACAGGCCACCCAAAAGAAGGGAGACCTAGAGGGCGCGGAGAAAATGTATAAGGAAGTCCTAGCCGTATCGAACAAGGATTACCAGAGCAACGCTTACTACAGCCTGGGCGCCATGCTATACGGCAACGGAGCGAAGACCTTGCAGGCCGCTACCCCGATCGCCACTTCCGACCCGGACAAGTACAACGCCGAGAAAGCGAAAGCCGACAAAGACTTCAAGCAAGCCAAAGAATACCTTACCAAGGCCGTCGAACTCGACCCCAAAGACGAGAACTCCAAAAAGATCCTCGCCTCTATCAATGATATCTTGAAATAACAAATCCGTATTTACCGGACACGGACGACGCGGAACACGCGGATGAACGCAGACTTATTTAGTTAATAATATCTGCGTTCATCCGTGTATTCCGCGTCGTCTGCGTTCAATAAATACGAACTTTTGTTTATACCTAGTTGTAGAGACGCGGCATGCCGCGTCTCATCCCCTCAAAATAGTAACTTAAGGGGCTTCATCATTTCTTATATCTAGCGATCATAATAACCGGATTATCCTCTTCCTTCAACGTAGCCGCGATCTCTTTCAAAGGGCCTCGTAGCTTGCCGTCCTCGTAGGCCTCTACCAAACCGGGAGCTTCCAGTCTTGTCATGAAAGCAATCTTATCTCTATTTATAATTACAGGGGGTATCGGTAGTTCATACACTAAATTCATGGGACTTTTATCTACAAAATCACTATTATATAATGTATATTCAAAGACAGACCCCGAATATCTATCATAAACCAAATTCGTTGTAGGAAAACCATTATCCCGCTCAAAATCATAGAGTTTTTTCACACTTTGCATGAAATAATATTGATCGGTAATAACTCCGAGATATAAGAAAACCTCCGGATCCATCTCTTGAACGGAAGGAGTTCGCACTATCAAAGGAGTTTTCACAAAATCTTGAGAATACACGAAGATAGTATCAGACGACATCTCTGATAATATCCAACTATCTCCAAAAGGGATCAACTCTTTATTATATATGCTCCTGTCTCCTACTATCTTATTTTTTACATCTCTCTTGATAGCGATCCTAGATTTTTTCGCTTTATAATAGATAGGAATCTCTCGTATTTCTCCATCAATCTTCGATACTAGCATAAAGAAATTTCTTGGGGTATTTGGCTTATCGTATTCTAAGCGTCCATCATGGCAAATCAGATAGTCTTTATTGAAATTACCCATCTGATTATAAAAATACCCATCCTTCTGCTTAAAGCTTCGCTTAAAATTCCCAAACCGATCATAGACCACTACCCTAGCGGAATAGTGATTGTTTATATACATATTATCATCTTCCGTATCCAACACAAGATCTAATATATTGGTATACTCTTCCGGACCTTGCCCTAGATGATTGAATTTACTTATTCCTAATCCATTCCTATCAAAAAGGAAAATATTCCCATTCCTAAGGCGATTAACGTCCTTTAGGACAAAGAACTCATCGCTAACTGCTAATATATGGCCAGTAGTCAAAAAAGTATCTGATGTCTCCAACTGGATATACTCAATATCAAATAAATCCTGTAGGATCAACTCCTTCTCCGGATAACTCTTAGAAACATCGATAGTGATATATTCTTTGGATGATTTTCCGGCACAGCCGGTAAAAATAAAGAAAGCCAATAGAACTGTTTGAATAAAACAAAATCGTTTCATATCTGTATTGATTTATAATTAATATTTAGATAATCAATGATTTAAAAAGTTGATTTTATATAACAAAGGTTCGGACGACCCATTTGTAGCTCATAATCTGACGGAAAAGGACAAAGATCCCTGTACAAACAACAGATATGTCCAAAATGTTTTTCTTTTCATAATACTAGAAATTTAAGTTAAGCACAGTTGCGTTAAAATCCGATTGCAAACATATCAGATTTTTATGACATGACCCAAAATAGACAACGACATTCAAGTTTTACTATTAAACACTGATTATAAAATCATTACAGGAAACAATAACGATATACATATGGACAAGGAAGGGAAAAACATCAAAAATCCCGCAAATAATCCATCAATTTCGCATCTCCAGCAAGCGGTTCGCTCAAATTTTTCCGAAGACGTTGCTTCCTTTTGCTGACCGACTTAGGATCGATCGCAAGCAGAACCGCCATTTCCCCTAACGAGAATCCCAAGCGAATCAAGCAGGCTACCAGCAGATCACCCTCCGTCAAGGCCGGATTCGCCTCGCTCAAACGACGAGTGAAACCATGGCAAACCATATCCATATACATGCGGATCGCCTCCTTCTCCCATTCTTCCAAATAGCGCGCATTCTTGCGCAATTGCACGATCGTCTCTTCTATCGTAGGCGATTGCAGGGTACTGGATTCCGCTTGCCGGCTTATCAATTTCTCCTGATGCCCCTTGAAGCGCTCGTTTACCTGCCTGTATTTTCGCTGCCACACTTTGCTCTCACTCTCCAATTGCTCCTGCCGCTCCCGGTTCTCCTCCAGCAGACGGTTCAAACGTTCGATCTCGCCTTGATTCCGCTTTTGTTCCCGCACATCTCTCTCTAACAGACGCTCCATACGCTCTCTCAAATCGCGCTCCTCCTCTTGTAGCCGAAGAGACTCTTGCCGGAACCACCGCTCACCTCTCCTATACTTAAAGCAAAAATAAACGACGACCGCCAATAGGATCAAGAGAAGGAAACCCGCCGTTCCGGTCAGGAGCCAGTGTTTCCTCACACTTTCCTGCCATTTCTCCGTTTGATGCCTCTCTTTTACCTGATACAAGGTAGAGGCACTACCCATCGCCTTAATGGAATCGCCACAAGCCTTATACAGATCATTGTACCGATTCGCCTCCTCATGCATCCCTTGGTCGCTATATAAATAATAGAAGGCATGATAAGCCGAACGCTGAGTATAAATGTTATCGTAGCCAACCGCCCGATGGAAATAATATACGGCACTATCCACCTGACCCCACTTCCGATAAATATCCCCTATGACCATATAGCAGCTTCCATTCTCCGGGATTCCTGATTTTTCCGACAGCGCTGGCAACCGCTCCGCTAAGGATAAAGCCTCCTCCAAACGATTCTGATCGGTATAAATACCCGCCAATTCCTGTATGGACAATCGAAGAGCGTGGTCATCTTGAACCCGCTCCGCCATATCGATCGCCTTTAGATAACTAGCGTTCGCCTGTTCCCACTCCTTACGCAATCCATAGATTCGTCCGATATAGGCGTAGCCAAAAGCCATACTCACACTGTCGTTCGCTTCTTCGGCCACAGCGAAAGCCTTTTGATAAGCCTCCATCGCCTCATGATCCAGTCCTTGGTGGGCGTAGAGCGTGCCCGCTTGGGTCAGGATGCGGAAGGCCAAGCCGGGATCGGAGGCGGGCGATACGTAATCCGCGGCACGGAGATAGGCGGCGGTGGCTCGCTTCAAGCGGCGCAGGTCTGAGTTGACACGGCCGAGGTAGTAGTAGGCGAGGGCCTTTTGGACGGGATCGCCCGAGCGATCATAGTAGGCGACGACACGGTTGATGACGGAATCGGTGGTGTGGGGGATGAAAGCCTTGTCGCGGGCTTGCGTGGAGAGCAAGGCCCAGCGTGCCCAGAGCGGCTCGGGCAAGGCCTCGGGGCGTTCCACCCCGTTCAATATACGGACCGCGCTATCCGGACGCTCGGAGACCACGGCCTCCGCACGCCGCAAATCGGCGATAACGCAATTCTCCCGATCCTCGCAAGCCGCGAGAAGCGGGAGAAGCATGACAAGCTGGGAAAACAATGCCCTCATCGTAACGAAAA
>JAQVCX010000010.1 GCA_028689545.1 Parabacteroides sp. | reverse complement strand
GTAAGCGAAGAGACCGGAGCGAGCGTCCGGAGCATCCCTGTTTGAGCGCAGCGAGTTTGGGATGCGACAGCGAGTGTAGGTCTCGTAGTAGCCCGTCAGCGTTAGCCTTGATTTTTTGGTTACTTTTGGATCAAGCCAAAAGTAACACTATATCTCATCGGGGCTCTCGGAGCCCCCTCCTCCGCTAATCGGTTTCTTCGAGATATCGACCGTCGTCTCCCCCGCCTTCTCGGCGCGGAGCACCGCCTGCTGCGCCTTCCTGCTGGGCACCGATTGGAACTCCAGCCCGGCGAAAACATTCTTTAGGTCCTCGCCCGGTATATACTGGATGCTGACCCCGGTGATATTGGAGGAGGTGAATTTGTCAAGATTCTCCGCCCCCTCGTTGAGAATCTGCAGGCGAAATTTGCCCAACTCGCCGAAATCTACCTGCTTACCCTCTTGAAGGGCCTCTAGCAGGTTCTCGACGGTGGAGATCAATACCGCCACTACGTCCGCCCGGCTGACGGTGGTCTGCATGGATACACGGTGGCTAAGTTGCTTGAGCGATAACTCACCATTGATTTGTGCCGTGGCGTACGCTTTCGCCGGCTCGTCTTTTTTTAAGGGATTGGGCCGAAGGGCCACGCTGTAATTTAATGCCATAAGCTTTTTGATTTATGATTTATAACTCTCAACTGTCCAAAGGTACTACATGGGGGTTGCTCCAAAATGAATACTGATGGTGGGGGATGAATAAGGGTGATAAAAGAGGAGATATACTGAATAATAAGCGGATGTATAGTTGCGGGTATCATTCGTTTTAACTATCTTTGTTTTAATGAGATAAATCGAAAAAACGAACGATATGCGAGTAGAAGACACACGATTCGACGAGTGGCCCGTGCGGCCCTATTCCAAGCGAGAGTTGGCCATGGCCTACGCCCCCGATATCTGCCCCGTCTCGGCCTTGAACCGGCTGGCGGAGTGGATGAGGTATAACGATAAGTTGCTCCGTGAGCTGGGCGATACGGGCTATCGGCCCAGGCAACGGGTCTTCACCTCCTTGCAAGTGGAGCTGATCTTTCGCTACCTGGGCCGCCCTTGAGCGGGAGTATCTACCCCTTCGTCGCTCCCCCCACGCGTATATCGGCATCGCCCTATGCGTATACCGGCATCGCCCCGCGCGTATATCGGTGTCGCCCTACGCGTATAGCGGCGATGGCCTGCGCCGGCGTAGGCGTGGGGCCGCGCGAATAATGCAACTAATGCAACTAATGCACTGCATTATTTCCACACACGTGCGTACATATTATATAGAGGCGTTATATCTTCTTATAATCCCCTCGCTGCTCGCCCTTGCGGACGGTTCCCCGCTTTTGCCAACGTTGCAGGCAACTGAGGGCGGTGTTCTTGGAGATCTTGAGAATTTCCGCCTGTTCCAGAAGTGATTGGCTGGTGAAAACGGTGCCCATGGAGCTGAAGAGACGCTCCTGGTCGGCCATACCCCGGCTTTTCACCTCGTTTGCCGGCAGGAACGAGAGGATATGCACGGCATGGAGATATAAAGGCTCTGCCAGGGAAAGGACCGCCTCGAAGTCCTCGTCCTGGATGGACAGATCCCAGCGGGAGACGATCCCGTCCTTCATGTTATCGGCGCAGGTCTGTTCGTCGGGCGTGAGCCGGGGAGACTTGCGCAGGCTCGCGGCGAAATCGTCCGTCTCTTCGCACTCGTCCGTCACCCGCAAGAGGGCTACGATCGAGAGGATGCGCCCGATATTGATCGCCATCCGTACGACGGAACTGTTCATCTCGCTATCGGTAGCCTTTTGGGACCGGTCGAACAAGGAGCCGAACGCCTTGTTGAAAGCGTCGATCTGCGTATCCGTCAGGCGCAGCGAGATCAGGCCCAGCCGCTGGATCTCCCGCAGGTGGCCTATCCACTCCTTGCCCAGCTTCTTGAACTCCATGGAGGCGTCCGTCCGCTGGTGCTTGAACTGATCTACCCATTTGCGTACACGGGGCATATAATAAAACACCTGGCGGGAGAACAGGCCGTTCTCGCTGGAAGGGATCAGCGGTTTCACCTGCCCCGGCGTGCCGCTTATCAAGACGGCCAGGAAAGACTGCATCAGCTCGCGATACTCCCGGTCCATCCGCCGGTTGTAGCTGAGCGGGTCGTGATCGAACGAGCAGCGGATCACCTCGCTCCAATGGCCGTGATCCGAGGCGATGGCGTTGCTTACCATGTCCGCCTCCGTCTCGCAGATGATCCCGACCCCTCCCGAGTCTATAATGTTTTGCAACATACCGGTACCCGTATTGTTACCCGAGAAGATAAACATGCGGTTCAGGGGCATCTCCGGCTCCTCGGCCTTGCCTTTCTCCCTCCCCAGCGAGTTGTAGGAGGCTATTTTTTTGCGGTAGGCCTTCATCTCCTCCGTCACCTTCGCCCGGATCTCGTCGTGGATGGGCTGCACGAGCATCCGCACCCACGAGAGCACGCCCTTGCCCGAGGCGGGCGGAGCCACGATAAAGGTCTGCAAAGAGGGGAAGAACCATTTCCCCCCATACAAGAAGCGCAGCGTGAGGGCGAGCGAGGCCCCCAGCGCGGTGATGGCCCCCAGGAAGAGCACGTCTCGCTGCTCCTTGGTCTGCCCGAACGCCATGACCCGCCGCAACACCCGGGGCCAAGCGTACTTCTCGGTGAAAAAAGGCAGGGGGGTGAGCGGATCCGTTTGTTCCTCGGATTCTACCTCTACATTATATATGCGCGCACGTGTGTGGGAATTTGATGCTGCATTAGTTGCATTAGTTGCATTAGTTGGCGGGCGCGCGTCCGTCGCGTCCGTTTCGCCGGAAGGCTCCGGGGGCCCCACCTTTACGCCGGCCAGCTCGGCCAGGTAGAAGGCCGTGCCGAGGTGCACCCGGTTGCCGCCTTTTTTCAATACGTTGCTATAAAGCCGGTCGGCGTTCTCGCGGTTAAACTTCGTCGATAAGGAGCATAAGGTGATGAACCCGCTCCGTCCCGCCTCGCCGCAATCCGTGGCGATGGCTAACGCCAGGCGTACATATTCACTATAGCCGTGCGCTATATCCGCGCCAGCCAAACGAACCGCTTCTACTAAGCGATCTAAACTGTTTAACATATCGATTTATGATTTATGATTTATGATTTATGATTTCTGCAGAGCGCTTCGGGGTCGTGGCACAAGAAGCAAGAGCGTACGATATCCTTGCCGCTCGGGTCCACCTTCCGGGGTCCTTGCGTCTGCTCGTCGCCATATACGTATTCCACGTAGTTCATTACGTCCAGGGTATTCTCCGCGATATAGGTGGGGATATCGCTTCCCGGATTGTCGGGGTAGGGCACGAAAGCCTTCACGCCTCGTCCGCTCGGGCTGATGAAGCAGAGGGCGGGGCATAGGTACGCGTCGTCGAATAATTTCCCTCGCAAGGCCTCCGCCTCCTGGGTAGAGTCCAGTCCGTCCACATCCACCACCACCAGTCCGCTCGGCACCAGGAGGCAGTCGCTCTTGCGATAGGCGAACGTGCCGCAAGGCGTTACGTAAGGTAGCGTTTGCCGTTTCAGCTCGCTGAATCGCTCCTTGTCGCCCCTCTCCAGCGGGAGGCGCATCTCTTGGGTGAGCCGTTCGAGTGCGGGATCGCCGGTGATGAGCCGGAAGACCTCCTGCAGGGTGACGTTTCGGCTCGGACAAACGGTGGCCTGTTGCGATACTCGTCCCGTTTTACTATCTTTGACCGGTGAAATCGGCGCCAAGAAGAGAGACATTTTAAATTCGTTTTTCATATCTTCTTATATTTAAGATTAATAATCGAGGCGAAGGTAAGGCTTGTAAAATAAAGCTCGGGATGAACTGTACATCCCATTGTTAATGGTATTAATATAATTAAATAAATAATAACAAACTAGACATGTATCTTTTTCAATCTTATCCCCTTTTGGGCGAATATATCGCCATGATACTAAAAATAACCAAGTTGACAAAAGCTATTATATGTAAGGAGGGAAGGATGGGTGGCGACACCTATGGTTCCTTAAAAAAAAGGTGAGGATATCCATTTCAGCGCGTACGCCCGCTTGGTAAACGTCCTTTGGTATCACCTGGGCGACGCGGACCGCTTCCGTAAGCTAGCGTGGGAAGCCCTTGAGTGCTATATCGCTTATATGCAAGAAAGAGAAGAGCGTGCCGATTGAGCCCGGCAGGGAATAATAATCAAGAAAAGTATAGGATAAAACCGCGAATATTACTATCTTTGTATAGAAGGAGGATAGATAATACGAGATATGGATATATGGATATTCAACACACGGAAATAGAAGATAAGATCCATTTTGCGGTGATGGCCATAGAAGCTTCCGCCAAGGAGATGGGCATCTCTCCGATGGAAATGCGTAGGCGTTTGGAGAAGGTAGGCTTGGTGCGTAGCCTGCTGCTGGATTGTTATGATGTCATGCACACCCAAAGCCTGCGGCACGTGGCGGAGGATGTCGTGGAAGCCTTGCGAAACTGGGAAGCCGCCTCCGCTGGAACGAAAGGAGGGGGGCAGCTATGAGGGAGCACGTGCTTTGGAGAAAGGTCGCCCGGATTATTATGCGGCTAGCGGATCGTTTGCAGATATCCCCGGAGCGTGCGCTCGCCATCTTCTATGATACGCGCACCTGTTCTATGTTGCATGATAGCAAGTATGGACTTCATTTGATGAGCGACGATTATATTTTAAATGACTTATTGGGGGAGCTTCGGGACAACCAATAGAACACAAAAGGATTATGACGACTATGCGTAAATTGCCGATAGGGATACAGAGTTTCGAGTCGGAACGTAACCGATTATTAATAGATCCGGTATTGCCGCATTAGAGATATTGTAGTAACTTTGTGATAAAATGGAGCTAAGGTTATGACACAAAAGAGAATTTACCCTGTAGGAATACAAGATTTCGAGAAACTCATCGACGCGGGTTGTGTCTATGTGGATAAGACGGAGCTTGTTTATGATTTATCGAGGAATTTCTATATATTCTTGAGCCGGCCTCGCCGGTTTGGTAAATCCCTTTTGTCGAGCACCCTGAAGTATTATTTTCAAGGCAGGAAGGACCTGTTTAAGGGGCTGGCTATCGAGCGTCTGGAGAAAGAGTGGAGATCTTATCCGGTGCTCCATTTCGACTTCAGCACGCTGAAGAATGTGGAGCCGGAGTTTGTCTATGGGAAATTGGTCAATAAATTGGAGGAGTATGAGGCGCTGTATGGACTTGATGGCCAAGGGAAAACACCCGGGGATAGATTCCAGGATCTGATAAGGCGCGCCCATGTGCGAAGCGGAGAGAAAGCGGTCATTATAATCGACGAATACGATGCCCCGCTATTGGACATGCTGCACGAGCAAGATAAATTAGATAAGGTGCGTATCATGATGCAGGAGTTTTACGCGCCATTGAAAGCCAGCGACGCGGATATTCGTTTCGCCTTTATCACGGGGATAACCAAATTCTCGCAATTAAGCGTATTCAGTGTTATCAACAATCTGACGAATATTAGCATGCAGCCCGAATACGCCGCTATTTGTGGCATTACGGAAGCGGAATTGCATACGGTGTTTGACCCGGATATTCAAATGTTGGCCGATAAGTATGAATGTAGCGCGGAGGAGATGAAGCTACGTTTGAAGTCGCTATACGATGGCTATCATTTCAGTCGCGAGCTGGAGGATGTCTATAACCCCTATAGCGTATTGAAGGCGTTTAACCAGAAAGAGCTGGCGTCTTATTGGTTCGAGTCGGCCACCCCCTCTTATTTAATCCATCAGATGCGGAGGTTCAAGACCGATGTCACCGCTCTGGATGACATCGTGGCGGGCGCGTCCGATTTTGATCGTCCTACGGAAGCGCTCTCTAACGCGATACCCTTACTTTACCAGAGCGGTTACCTTACGATAAAGGGCTATGAGCGCGACGCGCAAATGTATCATCTAGCTATTCCCAACAAGGAAGTTCGCGCCGGTTTGGTGGAGAACCTGATCCCGCTGTATATGCCGCAGGATATCTATGAGGTTCGCGGCTTCATCTATAGATTTTGTAACGCGATGAGGAATGAGGCGATAGAGGAAGCCCTTGTCTCTCTTCGCGCGTATATGGCAGGCATTCCTTATCCGGAGGGAGGTAAGGCGATTCTTCAAGACATGGAGAAAAACGAATACTATTACGAGACTATATTCTATTTGATGTTTTCTTTCATGAGTAATTATGTGCAGACGCAAGTCAAGACTTGCCGTGGCCGCGCGGATATGGTGATGTTCACCCCCACGACGATTTATGTCTTTGAGTTGAAGATAAATAAATCGGCTCAAGAGGCCTTGGCGCAAATTGATGAAAAGGGCTATATGATCCCTTTCTCGGCCGATGGGCGTAAACTGGTTAAATGCGGCGTGAACTTTTCCACGGAGACGCGAACCATAGAAGAATGGGCGATAAAAGAAGAGTGATGCTTTTTTTCCCCCTCTCCCCTTGTCCTTTAAATAAAAACCCCTATCTTTGCAGTCGATTTTCCGCAGAGGGTAAATTAAGTGGAGCCGGAGACGGAGCCCACCCCCGGGACCTAACCTGTTTAAAAGATTTTAAGACAGATGTACGTAATCGTAGAAATTAACGGACAACAGTTCAAGGCTGAGCAAGGTAAGAAGCTGTTCGTTCATCACATTCAGAACGCCGAGAGCGGTGCTGTTGTGGAGTTTGACAAGGTGTTGTTAGTAGATAACAACGGTGAGGTAACAGTGGGTGTTCCTACTGTAGAAGGCGCAAAGGTAGTATGCGAGGTATTATCTCCGCTGGTAAAAGGTGACAAGGTGCTGGTATTCCACAAGAAGAGAAGAAAAGGTTACCGTAAATTGAACGGTCATCGTCAGCAGTTCACTGAGGTAAGTATTAAAGAAGTTGTTGCTTAACGTTTAAAGGAGAAGAAAAGAAATGGCACATAAGAAAGGTGTGGGTAGTTCTAAGAACGGCCGTGAATCACAAAGTAAAAGATTAGGTGTTAAGCTTTTTGGTGGTGAGGTTGCTAAAGCTGGTAACATTCTTGTTCGCCAAAGAGGTACTGTTCATCATCCGGGCGAGAACGTAGGTATCGGTAAGGACCATACGTTGTATGCGTTGGTAGATGGCGTGGTTACTTTCCGTAGAGGAAAAGAAAACAGATCATTCGTTTCTATACAAGAAGTCGTTGCCGAGGCGTAAGTCTTCGCGGCTAAAGAATAAGGAAAAGGATATCCCTTCGCGGGGGTGTCCTTTTTTTTATTTGCCGATGAGGGTAAACGTTATGAGGTAAATTTTGGAACATATATAAATAAACTTGTAACTTTGCGACTTCAAACATAAATACAAACATAAAAAACAATGGGTGGTTTTTTCGGAACTATTTCTAAAGGAGACTGTATTACGGATTTATTCTATGGTACGGACTACAATTCTCATCTAGGAACCCGCAGAGGCGGTATGGCTACGTACGATAAGGAAGAAGGATTTACGCGTTCGATCCACAATCTGGAGAATTCTTATTTCCGCACCAAGTTTGAACCGGGGCTTTCTAAATTCAAGGGAAAGGCCGGGATTGGGATTATCAGCGATACGGACGCGCAGCCAATCGCGATCAACTCTCACCTGGGGAAATTCGCGATCGTGACGGTGGCGAAGATCAATAACCTGGAGGAATTGGAGCGTGATTTGTTGAAAGCGAATATGCACTTCTCTGAATTAAGTTCAGGAAAAACGAATCAGACGGAGTTGATCGCTTTGCTGATCACGCAAGGCAAGGACTTCGTGGAGGGCATTGAGAATGTTTACGAGAAGATAAAGGGCTCTTGCTCCATGTTGCTCCTGACGGAGGATGGCATCATCGCCGCCCGCGACAAATGGGGGCGTACGCCGGTCGTGATCGGGAGGAAAGACGGGGCTTACGCGGCGACCAGCGAGTCTAGCAGCCTGCCGAACTTGGATTATGAGATCGAGAAATTTATAGGCCCGGGCGAGATCGTCCGTTTGCGTGCCGATGGTATGGAGCAGATGCGTAAGCCGAACGAGGGCATGCAGATCTGCTCTTTCCTTTGGGTATATTATGGATTCCCCGTGTCTTGCTATGAGGGGAAGAACGTGGAGGATGTCCGCTTCATGAGTGGCTATAAGATGGGGCAGAAAGACGACTCGGAGGTGGATTGCGCCTGTGGCATCCCGGACTCCGGCGTGGGTATGGCCTTGGGATACGCGGAAGGTAAGGGGGTGCCTTATCACCGGGCGATAGCCAAGTACACGCCGACGTGGCCTCGTAGCTTCACGCCCGCCAACCAGGAGATGCGCTCCTTGGTGGCCAAGATGAAATTGATACCGAACCGCGCGATGCTGGAAGGCCGGCGCATCCTTTTCTGCGACGACTCGATCGTGCGTGGCACGCAGCTCCGCGATAACGTGAAGATCTTATACGATTATGGGGCGAAAGAGGTGCATATGCGTATCGCCTGCCCTCCGTTGATCTATAGCTGTCCGTTTATCGGTTTCACTTCGTCCAAGAGCCCGCTGGAGCTGATCACTCGCCAGATTATCAAGGAGCTGGAGGGGGATGAGAATAAGAACCTGGAGAAATACGCCACGACAGACTCGCCGGAATATAAGAAGATGGTAGGGATCATCGCCGAGCGTTTCGGGTTGAGCTCCTTGAAGTTTAATACGCTGGAGACCTTGATGGAGGCGATCGGCCTTCCTAAGTGTAAGGTTTGTACGCACTGTTTCGACGGTTCGAGCCACTTTTAATGACATTTTTTGAGAGAAACGGGAATAGCGGGGCAATTAGTCTCGCTATTTTTTTGTCATGTAACTTGCTTTAGTTACTTTTATGGCTGTTTTAAAAGAGTGAGCTATGACAGTTTTAGATAGATTTTTAAAGTACGTTACGTTCGATACCCAGTCGAGCGAGGAGACGGCTACGACTCCTAGTACGCCGGGGCAACGTGTCTTCGCCGAGGCTTTGGTGAAGGAGTTGGAAGCGATTGGCATGGAGGAGATCTCCTTGGATGAGCATAGCTATGTAATGGCTACTCTGCCGGCTAATACGGACCGCGAGATCCCCACGATCGGCTTTATCGCCCATCTGGATACGAGTCCGGATATGTCGGGCAAGGACGTTCAGCCTCGTATCGTTACTTACCAGGGGGGTGATATCGTGTTGGACGCGGAAGAGAATGTGGTATTATCTCTATCAATGTTCCCGGAGCTTTCCGATTACAAGGGACAGGATCTTATCGTGACCAACGGCAAGACCTTATTGGGCGCCGACGATAAGGGAGGCGTGGCCGCTATCATGGCCGCTATGCAATATCTGAAAGACCATCCGGAGATCGAGCACGGCAAGATCCGTATCGCTTTCACACCGGATGAGGAGATCGGGCAGGGAGCCGATCATTTCGACGTGGAGAAGTTCGGCTGTGATTGGGGATATACGATCGACGGTGGGCAGATAGGCGAGCTGGAGTATGAGAACTTCAACGCCGCCGGCGCCAAGGTTATCTTCAAGGGCTTGAACGTACATCCGGGATACGCCAAGGACAAGATGCTAAACGCCTCGCTGCGTGCGATCGAGTTCGCCTCTTGGTTACCGGAGGGGCAACGCCCGGAGCATACGACCGGCTATGAGGGATTCTTCCATTTGACCGGCATGACCGGCTCGGTAGAGGAGGCCACCCTGTCTTATATCATCCGCGACCACGACCGGAAGTTGTTCGAGGAGAAGAAGGAATTGCTGCGTACGTTGGTGGATAGGATGAATGAGGCATATCCGGGATGCGCGCGCCTGGAGCTTCGGGATCAGTATTACAATATGCGTGAGGTGGTAGAGCCCCAGAAACACATCGTAGACTTGGCGTTTGAGGCGATGACCTCCGTAGGGGTAGAGCCGATCGTGAAGCCGATACGGGGCGGTACGGATGGTGCCCGCCTGTCGTTTATGGGATTGCCTTGCCCGAACATCTTCGCCGGGGGCCTGAACTTCCACGGACGTTACGAGTTCTTACCCGTTCGCTCCTTAGAGAAGAGCATGGAGACCGTGGTAGCCATTATTCAGTTGACAGTTGACAAGTGAAAGTTGACAGTTATAAATCATAAATCATAAATCATAATTACATGAAGACAACTCCGTTTACCGACGTACATATCGCGTTGGGCGCAAAGATGCACGAATTCGCAGGTTTCAATATGCCTATCGAATATTCAGGGATTATCGACGAACACATGACCGTAGTGAATGGCGTAGGCGTGTTCGATGTCTCCCACATGGGCGAGTTTTGGGTGAAAGGCCCGAACGCCTTGGCTTTCATTCAGGGCGTGACGTCTAACGACGCTTCTGTCTTGCCGCTGGGCAAGGCTCAATATACTTGCTTCCCGAACGACGAGGGAGGTATCGTAGACGACCTCTTGGTCTATCATTACGAGCCGGAGAAATATTTGCTGGTCGTAAACGCCGGCAATATCGACAAGGATTGGGCTTGGTGCGTAAGCCATAATACGGTAGGTGCCGAGTTGGAGAATTCCTCCGACCGCACGGCCCAATTGGCTATCCAAGGACCGAAGGCGCAAGAGGTGCTCCAGCGTCTTACTCCGGTAGACCTCTCTTCCATCCCTTACTATTCATTCGTGACGGGCGAGTTCGCCGGTTGCGAGCAGGTGATTATCTCCAACACGGGCTATACCGGCGCGGGTGGCTTCGAGTTGTATTTCTATCCGAGTGATGGCATGACGATCTGGAACGCTATCTTCGAGGCTGGCAAGCCGGAAGGCATCAAGCCGATCGGTCTGGGAGCACGCGATACGCTTCGCCTGGAGATGGGCTTCTGCTTGTATGGCAACGACTTGGACGATACGACCTCTCCGATAGAGGCCGGCCTAGGCTGGATCACGAAGTTCGCCGAGGGCAAGGACTTCACGAATCGCGCCGAGCTGGAGCGTCAGAAGAAAGAGGGCGTAAGCCGCAAGCTATGCGCTTTCGAGTTGCAGGAAAAGGGCATTCCCCGTCATGGCTATGAGATCGTAGACGCGGAAGGAAACGTGATCGGCGTGGTCACTTCCGGCACGATGTCTCCGGTATTGAAGAAGGGAATCGGCATGGGATACGTGAAGCCCGGATTCGCGAAAGCGGGCACGGAGATCTTTATCAAGGTGCGCAACAAGAACCTGAAGGCCCAAGTAGTAAGGGCTCCTTTCCGTAAATAAGCGAGTCGGGGGGAGAAGTAAAGAGCTTAAGAAGTCAGAGAAGTAAAAATAGTTCGAAGGCGATGTTCCTCACAGGGCACCGCCTTCCTTTGTTAAAAACATAATATACGATAGCATATGGATAAAGTACGTTTTGGTGTAGTAGGAACCAATTTCATAACCGATTGGGTGATAGCCGGGGCTAGGCAGGATGAGCGTTTCGAGCTGGTGGCGGTATATTCCAGAACCCAGCAGACGGCGGACGCTTTCGCCTCGAAGCATCAGATACCCTATACGTTTACCTCCTTGGAGGAGATGGCGAAAAGCCCGCTGATCGATGCCGTGTATATCGCCTCGCCCAACTTCCTGCATGCCTCCCAGAGCATTCTGTGCATGAGCCACGGCAAGCACGTGCTTTGCGAGAAACCCTTCGCCTCCAACGCCCATGAGGCGCGCGCGATGATAGAGGCATCCCGTACCTATCACGTCACGTTGATGGAGGCGATGAAGCCTACGCTTACGCCCAATTTCCTCGCCGTGAGGGAGCAACTGGGGCGTGTCGGCACGGTTCGTCGTTACTTCGCCTGCTATTGCCAGTATTCCTCCCGCTATGATAAGTTCAAGGAGGGGATCGTGCAGAACGCCTTCAAGCCGGAGCTGTCCAACGGGGCCATGATGGATATCGGCATTTATACGGTCTATCCGATGGTGGTCTTGTTTGGCCGCCCGAAGAAGATAGATGCCTCGGGCGTAGTCCTTTCCTCGGGAGCGGACGGGCAAGGGGCTGTGAATCTGGCGTATGAGGGGATGAACGCCACGGTGCTTTATTCCAAGATAGCCAACTCCGCCTTGCCTACCGAGATACAAGGGGAGGACGGGAACCTGACCTTGGACCGGATCAATATTATCAGTAAAGTAACCTATACCCCCCGTCTAGCCCCGGCGATGGGGAAAGGCCCGGAGCCGGTTCCGGAAGACATCAGCGTGGCGGCCGATAAGGATGAGTATTACTACGAGGTGGCGGAGTTCATCAACCTCGTCCTGTCCGGTAGGCGGGAGTCCGAGATCAATAGCCATGAGAACTCCTTGATCACGCTGGAGATTATCGACGAGGTACGCCGCCAGCTAGGGATTGTCTATCCGGCGGATCGGTAAGGGGCACGTCCCGTATCTTGTCTGTTTTGTCGCCTATATCGGCGTGGGGCCATGCCAGTATAGGCGTAGGCTCACGCCGGTATCGGTGTAGGGCGATGCCTATATAGGCGTTGGGTCACGCCGGTATAGGCGTTGGGCGAGTGGCGATGTTTGGTGGCAGGCCTTGTTATCACTTGTGTTTTTTCGTACCTTTGCGCCCTTAATTGTTTAGGATGTACATATATAATTCAATACCCCATATAACGAATACGCTAAATCTGGGCAAGGACCTGCTGGAGGTCTTGTTTGAGAAAAGAAAATCATTACCCTTCCGCTATGATTACGCGTTAGATATTATAGATGAGAATAAGTTGAATATCTTGATCGAGCGCGAGGTGATCCGCAGGAACGGCCCTTACATCGAGATGGACGAGCATTATCTCTCTTTCTATGAGCTGCTTCTGGAGGCGAACGAGGAGATCTCTACCTCGGTGATCGACGAGAATATCCAGTTGGTGTATCAATTGATCGATTATTATGGCAAGGAAGACAACGACTTGCGCAAGCCGGGCTATCTGCGCTCGGTGAAGGCGCACCTTAGGAAGATCGGGAAGATCTTGGTGCGCAACGTGGTGTCGTTGCAGCGGGTGATCGATAATACCTTCAAGAACGAGCCGAGCTACAAGGTGAAGATCGCCAAGCTGGAGAACCTGGACGCGAAGCGGATCGAGATCAACCGCCTGATCGTGGAAGTGGAGAAGCTGCTGGATCGGGAGCGGACCCCCTTTTTCGCCCAGGCGCCGGACGAGGAGTTGCTGACGATCGCCCGCGAGCTGAAGACGGAGCTGCTGAGCGCAGGCCATAGCCTGATCCATTCCCAGCAAGATATCATCGACTATCTGAACCAGATCCGTACGCAGGTAGGTTTTACCCGCAAGCTGCGCCGTATCAAATACCTGCGCGAACAGTTCGAGCTGCAGGAGAACACGAACGTGCGGGAGGTGGTAGATGCGGAGCGATCCGTGGTGCTGGAGGGCGTGCAGCCTACCCTGTTCAAGGTATCCATCCCCTATCTGCAAACCGACGAGGCGCTGGATGTCATCTTGAAGGTGGCGGACGGTATGCGCCCCGACAAGGTGATCCACCGGCAGGAGCTGGGGGTGATCTCCGCCGAGCAGATGGAGAGCCAGGAGGTGGGCGAGGCCGCTATCAACACCCCGAAGATGATGGAAGCCTTCGCCCGTGCCGGAGGGGATTTGTTCGCCTTCGTGATGGCCTACGAGTATAACCGGGAGATGGATTTCGAGGCGAAGGTAACGCTCTTCTGCCGCCTCCTCTCCCTCTACGAGAACGACCTGGAGATAACAGACCGCTTCGGCCACATGGAGCATATAGAATATGCCATAATTCAAAGAATCTAGTTGTAGAGACGGGGCATGCCCCGTCTCATCACCGACTGATAGTATTTTAAATTACCATTTTGATGGGATGAGACGGGGCATGCCCCGTCTCTACAACCGGATAAAATGCAGCAACAACCGGATAAAATAAAACGATAACTGGATAAGATAAAACAATAATAGGATGATTGATAATTTACCAATACAGACCGCGCAGATCTATGATTACCTGTCGAAAGGTAATTTCCTCTGCTCGAATACGAGCGTGAAGGAGCTGAGGACGCTCTTCTCGGTCGTGGAAGATAACTTCGAGGACCTGCGTGATTATTTCTCGCATATCAACTTCGTGCTGGAGCAGGGTAACAATTACTTCTACTTCTCCCGCAAGGAGCCCCGGGCCACTTTGGAGCAGAAGCTACAGCGCTTCTTCGCCTGGATCGACATCATGGACTTCTTCTGTACCTACGATACGGCCTTCGGGCCCGGCTTCACCTTCTCGCCGGCCGAGATATTGGTGCGCTCGCGTATCGACATGGACCTGGAGATGAAGCTGGACGGCTTGAAGAAACATACCGGAGGCAAGGAAAAACGCAAGGACATCCTCGATACCATCCTCGACAGGATGACGAAGGAGGGCTTCATCGAGTGCGTGAGCGATATGAACGGGACGTGGAAAGTGCTCTCCTCGTGGGATTACCTCACGAAGATGATTCATAGTATTAACATAAAGAACGAAGATGAGATATCTCAATAAAATAGTATTCATAAACAGCGCCGCCATCCGTTACTCGGAAGTGCAGCTAGACGGAAACATCCATTTAATCGGGACGCAGGGCGTGGGCAAGAGTACCATCCTCCGTGCGATCCTTTTCTTTTACAACGCCGATACGCAACGGCTCGGGATCCCCGTAGAGAAGAAGTCGTACCAGGATTATTACTTCCCCTACGCCGATTCCTCCATCATCTACGAGGTGGCGAGGGAAGACGGTTGGTTCACCGTGCTTAGCTATAAGACGATGAACCGCATCTGCTACCGCTTCATCGCCTCGCCGTACCGGGCGGATCTCTTTATCGACGAGGAGGGCGCGCCCTATCCGTCGGATCGCATCCGCTCGGTGCTCGACAAGAACGGCATCAAGTATAGCGGGGCGATCTCCACGTACGAGGAATACCGGAACATCCTCTACGGCAACTCGGACAATAAGCGGGATTACTCCCGCTACTCCTTGATGGAGAGCGGCTCCTACCAGAACATCATCCGCACGATCCAGAACGTCTTGCTCAATTCGCGCCTGGAGGCGGATTATATCAAGCAGACCATCATCACCTCCTTGAACGAGGCGGATAGCGTGATCGACCTGAGCCGCTACCACAGCCACCTGTCCGGTTTCGAGGCGCAGCTGAACGACATCGGTGTCTTCCGCGAGCCCGGCATGGCGCGGAAGGCCGCCGGGATCTCTACCCTGTCCGACGATATCCGCAAGCGAGACCTCCGCGTCAACGACCTCTGCCGCCAGTTGCGCGGGGCCTATCTGCGAACGGAAAGCGTCTTGCCGGATCTCTCCCGGAAGATACACGAGCGGGAGGCGGTGAAAGCGGATCTCTATAAGCAAAGGGATAAGCTGGACGCGGAGTCGAAGGGCCGCACGGCCACGATGGAGGGCGAGCTGGCGGTGCTGAAGAACGCCTTGTCGGAGGCGGAGGCGAAACGTGTGTTCTATGCCGGGAAGGATATCCAGACGGCGATGGATCGTTGCAACAAACTGGAGGTCTTGCAGCAGGAGCAGGATTCCTTGGCGGTGGAGAAGGACTTGCTTTCTTCCAAGAACAAGGAGGCTTCCGTCTTGCACGCCAACCTGATCGCCAACCTGAAGAACGAGCTGGCCGGCTTCGAGAACGAGAAGCAGAAGCGATCGCTGGCGGTGGAGACCGAGATCAACAGCCGCCGGGAGGCTCGCCGGGAGCATTACCGGCACCTCCGGGGGGAATCGCGCCACGCCGCCTCGGAGGAGAAAGAGCGTCTGCTGGCGGACCGGGAGAAACGCTCTACGGAGGTGGCCGCCCTGCGGATGCGCGTCAAGACCGCCCGGGGGCAGGCGGGCACCTCGGAGGAGCTGGAGGCGGTGAAGGCCCGCCTGGGCAATTACGACGCGAACCGGAAGGACCTGGAGCTGAAGATCCGGGAGTTGCGGTATGAGCTGAACTACCAGACGAAGGAGTGCGAGACCGCCGAGAAGCGACTGGAGGAGGATTACCAGAAGCTGGCGGAATCCAACGAGGTGAAGATAGAGGCCCTGAGCGCGAAGCTGGCGGAGCTGACCGAGTTCCTGGACAACCAGAAAGACAGCTTCTTCAGCTGGCTGTCCGAGCATAAGCCCGGCTGGGAGCAGACCATCGGGCAGGTGTGCGACGAGCGGCTGCTCTACGGGAAGGAGTTCACCGCCGAGGTAGGCGAGGGGGGCGATACCTTCTACGGGATCCGCTTCACCCCCGGGATTCGCCGGGACGTGAAGACCAAGGACGACTACCTGGCGGAGAAGCGGGAGGCCGAGGAGCGACGCGCCGGCATCCAGCGCTTCATGGCCACGGCGCGGCAAGACCTGGAGGCGGCCAAGGAGAACCTCCGCAAGCAATACCAATCCTCGGTGAAGCCCATCAAGGAGGATATCTATCACGCCGAATATGAGCTGGAGCAGCTGGCGGCCCGCAAGAAAGAGGACGAGTCCCGCCTCTCCGCCTTGCGAGACCAGGCGACCCGCCTCCGACAAGAGGAGATCCATCGCCTGGAGGAGGAGCTGGGCGTAGCCGAGTCCGCCCTCGCCTCGATCCAGAAGGAGGTCGCCACGCTGCAAGGCAAGGCGGACCGCGAGCTAGCCTCGCTGGACGGGCAGGAGAAGGACGAGATGGCGGCCTTGGACAAGGAGCTCTCCGCCGCCCGCGAGGCCCTCTCGGAGGAGATCGCCCGCAAGAAGGCGGAGCTGGAGGAGCGCAAGGCCGGCTATGACCGCGAGCAGCTGGATAGCCTCACCGCCAGCGGGGGAGACCCGAGGCGCTTGGAGGAGATCCATGCCCGCCTGGCGTATATCGGCGGGGAGATCCGGTATATCAACGAGACCAAGGCCTTGATTATCGAGTATCTGAAAGATAAGCGGGAGATGCTGGACAAGGTGCCGGACTGGACGGCGGAGAGCCTCCGCCTGCGGCAGATCGTGCAGGGCGAGCGGGAGGAGCTGAAAAAGCGTCTGGCGGACGTGAACCGGAGCATCCTCCAGGTGGATGCCGAGCTGAAGGACTTGAAGGAGACCCACCGGAAGGCGCTGGAGAACCGCGAGGAGTATCATCGCTCTACGCTGCTGGACTGGTTCACGTCTCGCGAGTCCATCTTCTCCTCCATGAGCCGTACCGATACGGAGGGCGACTGCCGTTCCCTGGTGCGGGAGATTACGATCCGCGTCAGCGAGCAATCGCAGAAGCTGTCCGAGCTGCGCAAGGAGATCGCCGCCTACACCGGCAACTTCTCCGAGGATAACGTGTTCGCCTTCAAGACGAGCTTCTCCGATGACAAGGAGTACATGGATTTCGCCTGCGACTTGAAGGAGTTTATCGACGAGGACAAGGTGTCCGAGTACCAATCGCGCATCAATACCCGCAACTCCGACATCTTCCGGCAGATTACGGTGGATACGAAAAGCATGGTCTCGCAGGAGGGCAATATCCGTGGCGTGGTGGATCGGATCAACGCCGATTTCAAGGAGAAGAACTTCGTGGGGATCATCCAGTGCATCGAGATGCGCATCGACCCGAGCCAGAACAAGATCGTCAACCTCTTGAAGGAGATCAAGCGCTTCAACGAGGAATATAGCTGGGACTTGGGGCAGAACCTCTTCGCCGCCTCGGCCGACGATACCGCCATCCGCGAGAAGGCCACGACGCTGCTCCGCGAGTTGATCAAGTCGATGGACGCGTACACGGGCAGCTTGATCCGCTTGGCGGACTTCTTCGACCTCAAGTTTCGGGTGATAGAGAACCGCAACGACACGGGCTTCGTGGAGCGGCTGACGAACGTGGGGTCCGAGGGTACGGACATCTTGGTGAAATCGATGGTGAACATCATGCTGCTAAACGTCTTCAAGCGAAACGCCTCCACGGTGTTCTCCGATTTCAAGCTCCATTGCATGATGGACGAGATCGGGAAGCTGCACCCGAACAACGTGGCGGGTATCCTGAAGTTCGCCAACGACCGCGATATCCTCCTTATCAACGGCTCGCCCACCGAGCAAGACGCCCTGTCCTACAAGCACATCTATAAGCTAGAGAAGGACGGCGACAGCTTCACCCGGATCCGCCGGGTGATCACGCAGTTCGATTAGTGATATAGGTGATAACCGAGACACTCTCATAGGTGATAACCGAGGCTCTCTCATAGGTCATAGACGAGGCTCTCTCATGGGTGAGAGTGTCTCGGTTATCACCCATGAGAGAGCCTCGGTTATCACCATACCCGTGAACGAATGTTAAAGCCCCTCGATCTCGTCCAGCCAGAGCGTAGCCATCGCGTCGCTCGGCATCCGCCAGTCGCCACGGGGGGAGAGGCTGATGGAACCCACCTTCGGGCCGTCCGGCAGGCAACTGCGCTTGAACTGCTGCTGGAAGAAGCGGCGGAAGAAGGTGTGGAGCCATTTCTTGAGGGTGGCATCGTCGTAGGTATCCCCGAACGCCCGCTTCGCCAGGAAATAGATCTTGGCGGGGGAGGCCCCGAAGCGCAGGAAGTGATAGAGGAAGAAATCGTGCAGCTCGTAAGGGCCTACCAGGTCCTCGGTCTTCTGCTTGATATTGCCCTGCTCGTCGGCGGGGATCAGCTCGGGGCTGATCGGGGTGTCTACGATGTCCAGCAGCGTGGCGCGGGAAGCCCCGTCCATCTTGTTGTTGGCCACCCATTCCACCAGATACTTTACCAATGTCTTTGGGATACTGCCGTTTACGCCATACATCGACATATGGTCGCCGTTATACGTGGCCCATCCCAAGGCAAGCTCCGAGAGGTCTCCCGTGCCGATCACGAGGCCGTCCGCTTGGTTCGCCACGTCCATAAGGAGCTGGGTACGCTCGCGGGCCTGGCTGTTCTCGTAGGTCACGTCGTGCACCCGGCTGTCGTGGTTGATATCCTTGAAGTGTTGGATGCAAGCCTCCTTGATGGAGATCTCCCGGAGGGTCACGCCGAGGGAGCGGATCAAGTCGCAAGCGTTGGTATAGGTGCGATCCGTCGTGCCGAAGCCGGGCATGGTGATGCCGATGATCCGGTCGCGGGGTATCTTCAAGGCGTCGAAGGTCATGACGGTGACCAGCAGCGCCAGCGTAGAATCCAATCCCCCGGAGATACCCACCACGGCGGTCTTGGCATGGGCGTGAAGGATGCGCTTGGTCAGGCCGGCCACTTGGATCTGTAGGATCTCCTCGCAGCGTTCCCGCAGGGCGTCGCCGGAAGGGGTGAAGGGATGCGGGTCGATGGCCCGGGTCAAGTCCAGCGCCCGGCTGGGGAGGCTGAATGAGACGACGGTGCCGTTGTCCATATTATGGTTCAGATAGCCTTGCAGGAAGCTGGTGTTGACCCGGCGGTCGTTCTGCAAGTTCTGGATGTCGATCTCGCTGACGATGAGCTGCTCCTCCATGGAGAAACGCTCGGACTCCTTCAGCAGCGTGCCGTTCTCGGCGATGATACCGTTTCCGGCGAACACGAGGTCGGTGCTCGATTCGCCGAAGCCGGCCGATGCGTAGACATACCCGGCGATGCAACGGGCGGACTGCTGGCCGATCAAGGAGCGCAGGTAAGCGTGCTTGCCGATTAGCTCGTTGCTGGCGGATAGGTTGAATATCACGTTCGCCCCCAGCATGGCCAGCTCGGAGCTGGGCGGGATGGGCACCCATAGATCCTCGCAGATCTCGATGCCCACGCGTACCTCCTCATATTCGAAGATGAGGTAGCAATCCATCGGCACCTCGCGGTTACCGATCGTGATCATGGACTGCTGTAGCTGCGAGGAGGCGGTGAACCAACGCTCCTCCTGAAACTCCTTGTAGCTGGGCAGGTAGCTTTTGGGCACTACCCCTAGTATCTCGCCCCGCTGGAAGGCGACGGCGGCGTTAATCAGTTGGCTTCCGCTGACGAGCGGGCACCCTACGATGGTAAGCAGATCCAGATCGGCGGTGTTGTTCACCAAGTCCAGCAAGGCTTTCTCGGCGTTCCTGAGCAAGGTCTCCTGCGCGAACAAATCCATGCAAGTGTAAGACGTGACCGATAGCTCGGGGAAGGCGATGACCTGTACCTCTTTTTGGGACGCTTGGCGCATCAATCCCTCGATCTGTTGAATATTATAAAAGCAGTCGGCCACCTTAACCCGTGGCACGGCTGCCGCTACTCTGACGAATCCGTAATTCATATTTGTTGTTGTTTATCTGGTAGATATCTTGGATGTTGTTTGTTTTATATATTTCCGGAATAATCAGAGAACCAGCTCTTGATTTCTCGATCCATTTCTTCACTGGTGAGATATTCTCCTCGCTCGATTTGTGCTGTCGATTCAAGTACGGCAGCTATCATTTCCTCTTGAGAGTGAATTATACAGGGGCGAGGATTCTTATCCTCATTAAGATTGCTGTCGTGCGATTCCAGTGTAGTCATTTTACGTTCCCTCCTTATATATTAATGCCCCAAAGGTATATATTTTGCGTGGGATAAAAAAGAAGGAGAGGCATACTTCACAGCATCCTCTCCTTATAAACACAAAACAATCAACAAAAAACTACTGTCTGAATAAGACTTTATCTAATGAATAAAAGTTCACGGTATTTCGGCAGGGTCCACATCTGGTCGTCTACGACTAGCTCCAGCTTGTCGATGTGATAACGGATGGCCTCCATCATCGGTACGATCTGGTCGTGGTAAGCGATGGCCTTCTCCCGCTCGCTGTCTATCTTGTTGTCTATCTTGCGGGCCTCTACCAGCTCGTCTACTTTCTCCTTGATGAAGATCGTGCGGTTCGCGATGTCCTCGATGATCTCCATGTTCTTGGAGGATAGGTGGGCGGCTTTATCGGCGGGGAACAACTCACGCATCTTGTACACGTTGTCGATCAAGGAAGACTGGTATTTGGTGGCCACGGGGATGATATGGTTCATCGTCAGGTCGCCCAGCACACGGGCCTCTATCTGGATCTTCTTCGTGTACATCTCCCATTTCACCTCGTTGCGGGCCTCCAGCTCCTTGCGGGTCATGACACCCGTGGACTCGAACATCCGCACGCTGCTATCCCTCAGGTAAGCGTCGAAGATCAAGGGCACGCTGGTCTCGCAATCCAAGCCCCGGCGAGCGGCCTCGGCCTTCCACTCCTCGCTGTAGCCGTTGCCGTCGAAATGGATCGCCTTGCACTCCTTGATATCCTTGCGGATCACCTCGATGATGGCGGCGAACTTCGGCTTGCCCTCGGCTATCTTAGCGTCTACCTCGGCCTTGAACTGTTTCAACTGATCCGCTACGGCGGCGTTGAGTACCAGCATGGCGGCGGCGCAGTTGGCCGAGGAGCCTACGGCGCGAAACTCGAAACGGTTGCCGGTGAAGGCGAACGGCGAGGTACGGTTACGATCCGTGTTATCGATCAATAGCTCGGGGATGCGGGCGATGTCGAGCTTCATGCCTTGCTTGCCGGCTAGGTTGAAATCTTCCGTGTCGCTGTTCTCCAGATGCTCCAATACCTTGGACAACTGTGTTCCCAGGAAGCTGGAGATGATGGCAGGAGGAGCTTCGTTCGCTCCCAGGCGATGCGCGTTGGTAGCGCTGGAGATGCTGGCCTTCAGCAAGGCGTTATGGGTGTAGACGGCTTTCAATACGTTGACGATGAAGGTCACGAAGCGCAGGTTATCCTCCGGAGTCTTGCCCGGTCCCATCAAAAGGATGCCGGTATCGGTGCCCAGCGACCAGTTATTGTGCTTGCCGGAGCCATTCACGCCCTTGAACGGTTTCTCGTGCAGCAAGACCCGGAAGCCATGCTTGCGGGAGATCTTACGCATCAAGGCCATGAGCAGCAAGTTGTGGTCGTTGGCCAGGTTGCACTCCTCGAAGATAGGGGCTAGCTCGAACTGGTTCGGGGCTACCTCGTTATGGCGGGTCTTTACGGGGATGCCCAGCCTCAAGGCCTCCACCTCTAGGTCTTTCATGAATTCCATGACACGGGTGGGGATGGCGCCGAAGTAATGATCCTCCAGCTGCTGGTTCTTCGAGCTCTCGTGGCCCATCAAGGTGCGTCCGGTCATCAACAGGTCGGGGCGGGCGGCGTAGAGACCCTCGTCTACCAGGAAGTACTCCTGTTCCCAGCCCAGGTAGGCGTACACTTTCTTCACGTCCGGGTTGAAGTAGTGGCAGACATCGACCGCCGCCTTGTTCACGGCCTCCAATGCCTTCAGCAAGGGAGCTTTATAATCGAGGGACTCGCCCGTGTAAGCGATGAAGATCGTCGGGACGCACAGGGTGTCGCCTATGATAAAGGCGGGCGAGGAGGGGTCCCAAGCCGAGTAGCCACGGGCCTCGAACGTATTGCGGATGCCGCCGTTCGGGAAGCTGGAAGCGTCCGGCTCTTGCTGGATCAGCAGCTTGCCCTCGAATTCCTCCAGTACGCCGCCTTTGCCGTCGTGCTCGATGAAAGCGTCGTGCTTCTCGGCGGTACCTTCCGTCAAGGGGTGAAACCAGTGGGTGTAGTGGGTAGCGCCTTTCTCCATCGCCCATTTCTTCATGCCGGAGGCCACGGCGTTCGCCGTCTCACGGTCTAGCGGGGTACCATTGTCGATGGAGTCCACCAGTCTCTCGTATGCTTTCTCGGGAAGATACTTGAACATCTTCTCACGGTTGAATACCAACTCACCGTAATATTCGGACGGTCTCTCGGGCTGTGCCGCTACTTCTTCCGCTTTCTTCTCGAACGCGGACTCTACTACTCTAAATCTTAACTTTGACATGATACCTGATGATTATTATTGTTTATCGTAAATGATTTATCTTAGCCACTTCCTCAGCCTGGCCATGGCCTCCAGGGTGTCGTCCCTATCGCCGAAAGCGGTGAGGCGCAGATAACCTTCTCCGCTCGGCCCGAATCCCACGCCGGGGGTTCCTACTATATTGACCTCATAAAGCAGCTTGTCGAAGAATTTCCAGGAGGAGAGGTCGTCCGGTGTCTTTAGCCAGAGGTATGGGGCGTTGTCGCCTCCGTACACCGTGAGGCCGCAGCTTTGCAGGCCCTCTTTCATGATCTTCGCGTTGGTCATATAATAATTGATAGTAGCTGCCACTTGTTGTTTGCCGGCGGGGGAATAAACCGCCTCGGCGCCCCGTTGGGTGATGTAGCTGGTCCCGTTGAATTTCGTGCATTGGCGGCGGTTCCAGAGTCTGTTCAGCAGCACCCGTTTCCCGTCCAGCGTGAAAGCGTTCAGCTCCTTCGGCACGACGGTGTATCCGCAGCGTACGCCCGTGAACCCGGCTGTCTTGGAGAAGCTCCGAAATTCGATGGCTACCTTCTTCGCTCCCTTGATCTCGTAGATGGAGTGGGGGATGTTGGGGTCTTGTATATAAGCCTCGTAAGCGGAGTCGTACATGATGATCGCGTCGTTGGCGAGGGCGTAGTTCACCCATTTCTTCAATTCGTCCTTGGTCAGGGTCGTCCCGGTCGGGTTATTGGGATAGCAGAGGTAAAGGATGTCCACCCTGCGGCTGGGCAGATCCGGGATGAAGTTGTTTTCCGCCGTGCAAGGGATGTAGACCACGTCGCTCCATTTCCCGTCTTCCAATACCCCGGTGCGTCCGCTCATCACGTTGGAGTCGATATAGACCGGATATACGGGGTCTGTCACCCCGATGCTATTGTCGTGGCGGAGCATGTCGCCTATATTGCCGCAATCGCTTTTCGCGCCGTCGCTGATGAATACCTCGCTCGGCTCGATAAAGACTCCCCGGCTGGCGTAGTCGTTCTTGATGATCGCGTCGATCAGGAAGGGATACCCCTGCTCGGGGCCGTATCCGTGGAAGGTATCCTTGCTCGCCATCTCTTCCACGGCTTTGTGCATCGCCTCGATAACGGCGGGGGCGAGCGGTTGCGTAACGTCACCAATGCCCATCCGGATGATATTGTCCTTGGGATGGGTAACCTTGAAGCTGTTTACCTTTTTCGCGATGTCGGAGAATAGGTAATTGTTCTGTAGTTTCAGGAAATGTTCATTAATTAGTGCCATACTCAGTTCTTTTGTTTTTATGTTGTTGTTCTTGTTGTTTTGTCTGGTCTGGTGGCCGGTGTCAGGCCTTGATGAATCCCTCGAATACGTTGACCGCCCCGCCGGTCATAAAGACCTTGCCGCTCGGCTCGTCCCACTCGATGGTCAAGGGGCCTCCGTCCATGATGACCTTCGTCTTTCGCCTCGTCTTCCCCCGTACGACCCCGGCCACGGCGGTGGCGCAAGCTCCGGTTCCGCAGGCTTGGGTGATGCCGGAACCTCGTTCCCATACCCTCATCCGTACCTCGTCGGGCTTTAGCACCTGCACGAACTCCACGTTTGTCCGGTTCGGGAAAAGCGGGTGGCATTCCAGCGAGGGGCCTACGCTTGCCAGGTCTACCTTGTCCATCTCGTCTACGAAGATGACCAGATGGGGGTTTCCCATGGAGACGACGGTGCCGGTGTAGATTTCCCCTCC
Organism: Parabacteroides sp.; assembly: GCA_028689545.1. GTDB lineage: Bacteria > Bacteroidota > Bacteroidia > Bacteroidales > Tannerellaceae > Parabacteroides. The sequence goes on along the minus strand of JAQVCX010000010.1, from coordinate 31,532 downwards.
GGCCTCCACCTCCAAGGCGATCTCGCCTACGGCTGGCGTTCCCATATCTACCGTGACCTCGGCTACCTCCTCGCGCTCGATCTTCAATCGTAGCTCCTTGATGCCCGATAAGGTCTCTAGGGTTACCTTGTCCTTCCGCGTCAGACCGGCCTCATAGACGTATTTACCGATGCATCTGGAAGCGTTTCCGCACATCATCGCCTCGGAGCCGTCCGCGTTATAGATGTGCATGCTGAAATCGGCGATGTCTGAAGAACCTATCAAGACCAAACCGTCCGATCCTATGCCGGTGTGCGGCTTGCTCCATGCGATAGACAATTCCTCGGGATTGTTTATCGGATAGACCATCGTGTTTACATAGATGTAATCATTTCCGGCACCGTGCATCTTTGTGAATCGTATAAGGTTTGTCATTTTGATGATGTTGTTTATTGTATTGTTTCTTTTTGTTTTATTACAATGCAAATATATATCTTTTTGCTAAGTATATAGCAGAAGATAGGCTAGAATGTTTTATGAATATGATGGCTCTGATAGATTGAAACCATAATGCCTGATTTTGGTTGTGAATAGTAATAAAAATCACGTGTTTTGATTCTATATCGTAATGTATTCTTTGTGGGGATGCGTGGGTGCTACTGTAAGTAAAAGGGTTGTGTATCCGCGTTGGCTCACACGTATACTGGCGTGAGGCGATGCGTATAGTGGCGTTGGCCTACGCGTATAGTGGTGTGAGGCGATACGTATAGTGGTGTTGGCCTACGCGTATAGTGGCGTGGGGATGCATAAAGAAAGGAGCTACCCGGTTTTGTTTCCGGATAGCTCCTTTTATCAGATTAACTAATTAGCTCGGGATGATTTATTTCACGAACTTAACCGTTGTCTTATGTACGGATCTCAAAGTGCTTGCTTTATTAATGGAGATCGCGTAGATACCTTTCGGCATATTCGAGGCGCTGATGTATTGCTCGTCGCTAGTGATGATACCCGTAGAGATAACTCTACCTACCATGTTGACGATTACATAATTACCCTTACCGTTCTTCACGTAAAGACCGCTGGTGGTTGTAGATACCTTAACCTCGTCTACATCATTCTCGATCGTCTCGTTGTCGGTGATGATACCCATAGCGTCTGTCTTTATGTACATCGTAGCGACAGCGTTCTGATAGCCAACGGGTGTGAAATCCATTACGACCTTGTTCTCCTTCAACGGAAGATTGATGGCGATATCCATACCCTTGGTCAATTGTCCGTCTGTATCGTTAGGAGTTTGTATCTTAACCGCTACATTCATTTCTGGAGATGCGGCTGTTCCTCCCATGGCTGTAGTTACGTCCGCTTTTAATAGGGTGACAGTTTCAGCCTCTACTACTTGACCATCCCCATTCAGGTCGGCAGTCTTTGTTACGATCATGCTGTATGGATTAGTCGTACCTGTTGTGGCTAACTCGGCGATAGTACGCGTGATCGTTTCGGCTACGATTGCTTTCGCTTCGGTAGCTTTCGTGCGATTCGTCATGGTGATCGTTTCCGTAGCGGCCCATTTCCAAGCTGTAGCGTTTAAAGTCTTTGTGGAATCTTGTGAGGTGATCACGAAATTCTGGCCTTTTTGCTCCATCTTGGTAGCTAGCTTACGATAAGCTTCTTTTTGTCCATTCTCGTAGGATGTCAAGAGAATTGAATCGGGAGACATCGTACCCGCGGCGGCCGCTTTCAGATTCATATACACTTTGGCATCACCCATCGGTACTTGTACCGTAGCGCTCGTTGTAGGTATGGCATATAATGATGCCTCGACTAAACCTTTTGCCAGTTGGGTCATATTGGTTTTGACAAGGAAGTTGGGGATGGTAGTCGCATCCTTTTCGTCGTCTTCATCCATAAGATCGATCACGCTACGTAGGGATTCGCCTATCGTCAGGTTGTAATCGAACATACCAGCGGTCGTCGCTTTTTCTTTCAAGGAAAATAACTCTCCACCTTTCACTCCCACTACTCCGGCTAGCTCGGACAATCCGCCTAGATCTAACTTAGCGTTTAATGATTCAAAGGGTAAAAGCCCGGTTTGCTTTCCTATCTCAAACTTTACAGAGACCGTGGAGCCGAGAATGGTTGTCGAAATAGTTTTAGGTAAGCTGACTTCCATTGGATATCCGTTCGGAGATGAGATATTTACGGTGTAATAATCAGACATCTTTAATGTGATCTGACTGAACATAGGAGGAATATCCTTGCTTATCTCGCTCAAGGATATTTTCATACTGTCTGGCTGAACAGAAATGGTATTCGCGGCAAGGACTTCGGCGCGTAATGTGCTAGCTGTTCCGAAAACGGGAGAACTCAATACATTCTCGATATTGGGCTTCGCCAATTCCATGATATCAATTCCGCTTACCTGTTTTACTTGTTCCAACATAGCGGGCACAAGAGCTTCTATAACCGCAGCTTTTTCTTTATCTGTAAGTTGTTTTTGTTGTTGTGCCATCACCGGGGTGGTAGCCATGAATGTGGCGGCTGCCAAACTAATGCATGTAAAGATTTTCTTCATATTAATTTGTTTTAAAGTGTTTTTATAACTCTAGCAGGCAAAGTTATGATAAAAATCAAACGCACCAACTTTTGTGGATAATAAAAGTTGGTGCGTTTCGCTAATAAAGGAGGTAAATATTCGTCAATAAGCGGATTCATGTACGCCTTTTATGGCTCTGCCGCTTGGCTCATTCATGTTCTTGAAAGCGGCGTCCCAGGCTAAAGCCTCCGCGGTAGAACAGGCTACGCTCGGGATGGACGGCACGCTTCTCGCCGCGCTTTCGCTGGGGAAATGCTCCTCGAAGATGGAGCGGTAATAATACTCTTCCTTGTTCTGGGGCGGATTGATCGGGAATCGTTGGGCGGCGTTCGTCAGCTCGTCGTCGGTGACCGCCTCGGAGGTTATTTTCTTCAAGGTATCGATCCAGCCATAGCCTACGCCATCCGAGAACTGCTCTTTCTGCCGCCAAGCGATCTCCTCGGGCAGCATCTCCGAAAAGGCTTCCCGGAGGATCTTCTTCTCGATGGTCGTACCCGGGCACATTTTCGCCTCCGGGTTCAGGCGCATGGCCACGTCGAGAAACTCTTTATCAAGGAACGGCACTCGCCCTTCCACGCCCCATGCGCAAAGGCTTTTGTTGGCGCGCAAGCAATCGTATAGATAGAGTTTGCTCAATTTGCGCAGGGTCTCCTCATGGAAAGCCCGGGCGCTCGGGGCCTTATGGAAATAGAGGTAGCCCCCGAATATCTCGTCCGCGCCCTCGCCGCTTAACACCATCTTGATACCCATGCTGCGGATCACACGGGCCAATAAATACATCGGGGTGGAGGCCCGGACGGTGGTGACATCGTAGGTCTCTATATGATAAATGACATCCCGCAAGGCGTCCAATCCTTCTTGTATCGTATAATGGATCTCATGATGAACCGTGCCGATCGTGTCCGCTACCTTACGGGCGGCGATCAGGTCCGGGGCATCTTTCAGTCCGATGGCGAACGAGTGGAGTTGAGGCCACCAAGCGTCCGCTTTTCCGTTTGTCTCGATGCGTTTCGCCGCGTATTTCTTGGCGATGGCGGAGGTGATGGAGGAATCCAAGCCCCCGGAGAGGAGGACACCGTAGGGGACATCGCTCATCAGTTGGCGTTTGACGGCGGCTTCCAGCGCGTCGTGAAGCTGCTGTACGTCGGCGGGATTATCCTTCACGTTGGCGTAATCCATCCAGTCGCGGGTGTACCATTGGGTCAGCTCCTTGTCTTCGCTATAGAAATAATGGCCGGGAAGGAACGGCTCGTAATGAGTGGCGAAGCCTTCCAGCCCTTTTAATTCGGAAGAGATCATCAAGTGTCCGCCGTCGTCGTATCCGATATAGAGGGGGATCACGCCGATGGGGTCGCGGGCGATGAGGTACACGTCTTTCTCCTCGTCGTAGAGGGCGAAGGCGAAGATGCCGTTGAGATCCTCGATGAAATCAATCCCTTTCTTCTTGTATAAGGCCAGGATCACCTCGCAATCGGAGCCGGTCTGGAACTCGTAATCGCCCTTTAGCCGCTCGCGCAGTTCCTGATGGTTGTAGATCTCTCCGTTGACGCAGAGGATGAGTTTCCCGTCGGGGCTGATCAGGGGCTGTCCCCCGGAGGCGGGGTCTACGATGGAGAGCCGCTCATGGGCCAAGATAGCGGTCTTGCCCTGGTAGATACCACTCCAGTCCGGTCCGCGGTGACGGATTCGTTTACTCATTAATAACGCTTGCTTACGCAGGGCTTGCGCTCCGTCGTGTATATTGAATATCGCTGTTATGCCACACATGGTAATTGATAGTTGAGAATTGATAATTGAAAATTAGATGGTTTGCAAGAAGCGGTCGATGGATCGGGCTACATTACGGCCGGAGGCCATCGCTTTTACGACTAGGCTGGCTCCGCTGACGGCGTCTCCGCAGGCGAAGATGTTGCTGTTGGCGGTGTGTCCGTCGTTGTCTACGGCGATGTTCTTGCGGTTGTCGGTAGCCAGTTGCAGCTCCTTGACCAGTCCCTCTTGCTCCGGGTGCAGGAAGCCCATGGCGAGGAAGACCAAGTCGGCCTCGATGATCTCTTTCTTGCCGGTCGGCTTCATCTGCGGGCGGCCTCCGTTCGGGGAGGGAACCCATTCGACGGCTTCCACCTCTACGCCTGTGAGGTTGTTTTTCTCTCCGACAAAGCGGTTAGAGGCCAGGTTCCAGCGGCGTACGCATCCTTCCTCGTGGCTACTGCTGGTTTTCAGCACTTGCGGATACATGGGCCACGGTGTCGCCGGATTCTGTCCGACGGGTGGCTGGGGCATGATCTCGATCTGGGTGACACGGGCCGCCCCCTGGCGGTTCGCCGTACCTACGCAATCGCTACCCGTATCGCCTCCGCCGATCACGAGGACTTTCTTTCCCTTGCAATTGATCTGGCTCTTGGGCGGGATGGGGATACCTTCTAAGAGCCGGTTCTGCTGGCTCAATAGCTCCAAGGCGAAATGTACGCCTCTTAAATCGCGTCCCTCGATGGATAGATCCCGGGGGATCTCCACGCCGATCGCCACGCAAACCGCGTCGAAGTCTTTCACTACCTCTTTCGCCAGGATCTCTTTGCCGACCCTCGTGTTCACACGGAAAAGAACGCCTTCTTGCTCCATGATCCGGACGCGGCGGTCGATGATGTTCTTGCCCAGCTTGAAGTTGGGGATGCCGAAGCGCAGCAAGCCGCCCGGCAGCTCATCTTTCTCGAATACGGTGACCTCGTATCCCCGGCGGTTCAACCGGTTAGCCGCGGTCAGCCCGGCGGGGCCGCTACCGATCACGGCCACCTTTTTCCCGTTGCGTACCGGCTGGATAGGCTGTATGTATCCCTCCCGGAAGGCGGCTTCCACGATGGCCGCCTCGTTCTCGCGGATCGTGACGGGCTCGTCGCAACTAAGTCTCAGCACGCAGCTTTTCTCGCAGAGGGCGGGGCAGACGCGTCCCGTGAACTCGGGGAAGTCGTCGGTCTGCTCCAATACGTGATACGCGTCCTTGTAGCGGCCTTTGTATAGCAGGTCTTGCCACTCGGGTTGCTTGTTGCCCAGCGGGCAGGCCCAGTGGCAGAAGGGTACGCCGCAATCCATGCAGCGGGAGGCCTGCGTGCGGCGGTCGCTGCTGTTCAAGGTCTGCTCTACCTCGCTGAAATCATCTATGCGTTCATGGACGGGACGATAGCCCGCCTCTTGCCTATGTATCGTTAGAAATGCTCTAGGGTTTCCCATTGTCTTCTTGTTTTTGTGTAAATAGTTAATAGTCTTTCTGCATCTCCGCGATCTTGCGTTGGAGCTTGCGCATCTGTTCCTCTTGGAGGACTTTCTTGTATTCGATGGGGACGATCTGGATGAACTCGTCCACGTACTTGTTCCAGTTGTCGAGCATTAACCCCGCCAGATGGCTGCCGGTATAATGATAATGCTTGCGGATCAATTCGTGAAGTTCCTTCCGCGAGGTGCTATCCTCGATCAAGGAAAGCTCTACCGTCTCCATGTTGCAATAGTAATCGAAATCCCCCTTCTTGTTCCATACGTAAGCCACGCCGCCGCTCATTCCGGCGGCGAAGTTCCGGCCCGTATTGCCTAAGACGACGACCCGCCCTCCGGTCATGTACTCGCAGCAATGGTCGCCCACGCCTTCCACGACGGCGATCGCCCCCGAGTTGCGCACGCAGAACCGTTCGCCCACCCGTCCGTTGATATAGACCTCGCCGCTGGTTGCCCCATATAATAAGGTATTACCGGCTATCGTATTGTCTTCCGCTATAAAGGTGGAGCGAACCGGAGGCATTAGGCTGATGTGTCCGCCACTCAATCCCTTCCCGAGATAGTCGTTCGCCTCGCCTTCCAGCCGGAAATGTACGCCGTGAGCCAAGAAAGCCCCGAAGCTCTGGCCCGCCGCCCCCTTGAACTTGATGTGCAGGGTGTTCTCCGGCAATCCGTCGTTGCCGTATCGCTTGGCGATCTCGCCGGAGAGCATGGCCCCTACGGAACGATCCGTGTTGGCTATGGCGTAATCCAGCGATACTTCCTGCCCGGACTCGATGGCGGCCTTCGCGTGACGGATGATATCCACGTCTTTCACGTTGTCGATCGCGTGGATCTGGCGGGTGACTTGATGGATGGCCTGCGTGGCGGCTTGCTCCGGCAGATGGATCAGGCGGCTGAAGTCCAGCAGATCGTGTTTCTCGATATGGTCGGAAGATTTGCGCGTCAATAGATCCGTACGGCCGATGATATCGTCTAGTTTCGTATAGCCTAGCTCTGCCAGGTATTCCCGGACCTCACGGGCGAGGAAGGTGAAGAAATTCACCAGATACTCGTGGCGGCCGTGGAAGCGTTTACGTAATTCCTCATCTTGGGTGGCGACCCCTACCGGGCAGGTGTTCATATGGCATTTGCGCATCATCACGCAACCCAATACGATCAGGGCGGAGGTGGCGAATCCGAACTCCTCGGCACCCAGCATCGCCATCAATACGATATCCCGTCCGGTTTTCAACTGTCCGTCTGTTTGCAAGCGCACTTGTCCGCGGAGGCCGTTCATTACCAGTGTCTGTTGCGTCTCCGATAATCCTAGCTCGGGAGGGATCCCGGCGTAACGGATAGAGCTCATCGGGGAAGCCCCCGTTCCTCCTTCTGCCCCGGAGATCACGATCCGGTCCGCTTTCGCCTTGGCCACGCCGGCGGCGATGGTTCCCACGCCACTCTCGGAGACGAGCTTCACGCTGACCTCGGCGCGCGGGTTCACGTTCTTCAGGTCGAAGATCAGTTGCGCCAAGTCCTCGATCGAGTAAATATCGTGGTGAGGTGGGGGAGAGATCAAGGAGATACCCGGGATGGAGTGGCGGGTTTTCGCTATGATATCGTTCACCTTATAGTCCGGAAGCTGTCCGCCCTCGCCCGGTTTCGCTCCTTGGGCTACCTTGATCTGGATCTCGTCGGCGTTGACCAGATATTCCGTGGTCACGCCGAAGCGTCCGGAGGCCACTTGCTTGATGGCGGATCGGAGCGATAGCCCGTTCTCGCGGGGGATGAAGCGGGCCGCGTCCTCGCCCCCCTCGCCCGTGTTGCTGCGGCCGTGTATCCGGTTCATGGCCATCGCCATCGTCTCGTGCGCCTCCCGGCTGATAGAGCCGAAGCTCATCGCTCCGGTGACGAAGCGGCGCATGATGGCCTCTTCCGGCTCTACCTGCTCCAAGGGGATCGGCGAGCGTTGTTTGAAGGTAAGGAAGTCGCGCAAGAAGATCGGGCTTTCCTTCTCGTCCACCGCGTGGGAATACTCCTTGAACTTCTTGTAGCTACCCAAGCGTGTGGCCAGCTGGAGCATGGAGATAGTCTCCGGGTTCCAGGCGTGCTTCTCGCCGTCCTTGCGGAAGGAATAAATGCCTTTATGTTCCAATAAGGGATCCGTGGGCTGGCGGAACGCGTCGTCGTGCAGGGCGATCGCGTCCGCCGCGATCTCCTCCAGGCGGATCCCGCCGATGTTGCTGGTGGTTCCCCCGAAGTAAGCGTCTGCCAGCTCCCGGCTCAAGCCGATCGCCTCGAAGAGCTTCGCCCCCCGGTAACTGCGGATCGTGCTGATCCCCATCTTGCTCATCACCTTGAATAAGCCCTTGCAAATGGCTTTCACGTAATTCTTCTCGGCGGTCTCGTAATCCAGTTGTATCTCTTGCTTATTTACCAGATCCTCCAAGATGGCGAAGGCCATATAGGGGTTGATGGCGCTGGCCCCGTAGCCTAGCAAGAGGGCGGCGTGCATCACCTCGCGCATCTCGCCGGTTTCCACCACCAGCGCGGTCTGTACCCTTTTCTGTACGGAGATGAGGTGGTGATGCACGGCGCTTACCGCCAGCAGGGAGGGGATCACCGCCTTGCGCTCGTCTACGTCGCGGTCGCTCAGGATGATGTAGTTCACGCCGTCGGCCACGGATTGCTCCGCCTGCTTGCATAACTCGTCCAGGGCGGCTTTCAGCCCGGCGTGTCCTTTCTCCCGGTCGAACAGGGTGAGGAGCTTGACGCTCTTGAAGCCCTTGTAGCGGATGTTGCACAGGAGGTCCAGTTGCGTATTGGTCAGGATCGGGTGGTTCAGCCGGACCATCTTGCAATGGCTCTCGCTGGGGACTAGGATATTGCTTCCCACGGCCCCGATATACTCGGTGAGGCTCATCACCAGCTCCTCGCGGATCGGGTCGATCGGCGGGTTGGTGACTTGGGCGAATTGCTGGCGGAAATAGTTATAGAGTATCTGCGGGCGGGCGGACAACACGGCCAGCGGCGTATCGTTGCCCATGGAGCCGATCGGCTCCGCCCCGGCCGTGCACATCGGTACGAGGATACGCTCGATATCCTCGCGGCTGTATCCGAACGCGCGCAGCAGCTTCTCGTATTTCTCCACCTTATGAGGAATCTTGCGGCCGGATTTCAACTCATCCAGTTCCACCCGGTTCTTCTCCAGCCAAGTGCGGTAGGGCTGCGCGTCCGCCAGTTGCTTCTTCAGCTCGCCGTCGTAATAAATCTCGCCTTTCTCGGTATCGATCAGCAAGATCTTCCCGGGTTGCAGGCGGCCTTTATCCTTGATCTCGTTCGGCTCGAAGTCCATCACGCCCACCTCGGAAGCCACCACCATCATGTCGTGCTTCGTGATGAGGTAGCGGGCGGGGCGTAGGCCGTTGCGGTCTAGCATGCCCCCGGCGTATCGCCCGTCGCTGAAGAGCAGGGCGGCGGGCCCGTCCCACGGCTCCATCAGGATGGAGTGATATTCGTAGAAGGCCTTCAGCTCCTCGGAGATGGGGTTCTTCTCGTTGAAACTCTCCGGCACCAGCATCGCCATGGCGTGCGGCAGGCTCATTCCGGAGGCCACGAAAAACTCCAATACGTTGTCCAGCGAGGCGCTATCGCTCATGCCCGGCTGGATGATGGGGCGTATGTCGTTGATATCCGGTATGCGGGGGGAGGAGAGTACGCTCTCGCGGGCCTCCATCCATCCGCGGTTGCCCCGTATGGTATTGATCTCGCCGTTGTGCGCCAAGAGGCGGAAGGGTTGCGCCAGGCTCCAGGTGGGGAAGGTGTTGGTGCTGAAGCGGGAGTGCACCAAGGCCAGTCCGCTGGTGAAATAAGGCTGCGTCAGATCCGGGAAATAATGGCGTAGCTGCATGGATTCGAGCATGCCCTTGTAGACGATGCTCTTGGTGGAGAGCGACGCTATGTAGAAATCGCCCTTGGCGGGGAGGTCGGTGGCCGATACCCTTTTCTCCACCCGCTTGCGGATGAGGTATAGCTTTAGCTCCAGCTCCGGCTGGTCGTTGCGGCCGGTGATGAATATCTGCTTGATATCCGGCTCGGTCGCTTGCGCGTCTTTTCCCAGGATCTCCGTATGTACGGGCACTTTCCGCAGGTGCATCAAGGTCAGCCCCTCCCTCTCGATCTCCTCGATGAGGATGCTGAGGATGCTCGCTTGCTGCCCCTCGTCTTTCGGCAGGAAGATCAGCCCGGTGCCATACTTGCCTTTCTCGGGAACGGGTATGCCTTGCAGGAGGATGAACTCGTGAGGGATCTGGAGGAGGATTCCCGCGCCGTCTCCGGTCTTGTTGTCGGCTCCCTCGGCACCCCTGTGGCGCATGTTTTCCAGTACCTTGAGGGCCGATTCTACGATGTCGTGCGATTTCTCGCCGTGGATATTCACTAACATTCCTACTCCACAAGCGTCATGTTCATAAGAAGGATCGTATAATCCTTGTCTGCTATTAAATTGGTTTTCTTTTGTCCTCATTTGTTGACCTTATGTTTGTGTATAAATAATTATTCTATCATATTGGTTGGCAAATATAGGTATTAATGGCATAATGTGATTACCGCAAGGCGCATGGAAAAGAAAAAAAGATACGTAGATGCGGATTATGGTTTCTATTTGTAATGATGTATGGGTCGTATTCTTTCTGATTGAAAGTATATTCGCCTGTATGCTTAAGGATTGGAAGCGGGTCGCGCGGATATTATTCTTTCTTTTTGCTTGCGGATCTGATTATAATGTCTACCTTGTGTCTCGAAACGGGTGAGAGATGTTTCTTCCCGTCTAAAAATCAAGAGATATGAAAAACACATTGAAAGGTTGGCTGGTCGATAACTCGGTGACCGCCGACAACAAGGAGGACAAGATCCTGCTGCTCCACTCTGCCGGCAACGCCTCGCTGTATGACGTAATCGATGACATGATCGACGAGGCCACGGGCCTGAAACGGGAGACGATCACGCACGTGGTGGCGCTCTACCACCGTGTGGTGGCGCGTCTGCTGCTGAATGGGTATAACGTGAACACGGGCCTCTACCGGGGCGTGGCGCAGTTCACCGGCGTGGTGGAAAAGGGCCAGTGGAACCCGGAGAAGAACTCGGTGTACGTGAGCCTGACGCAAGACAAGGAGATGCGGGAAGCTATCAAGGATACGGTCGTGGAGATTCTGGGCGAGAAGTCGAACGTGATGTATATCCTTGGCGTGGAAGACAAGAAGACGGGCCTTACGGACGGCACCGCCACCCCGGGACGCAACTTCTTCGTGCGTGGGGCGATGTTGAAGATCGTGGGCGAGGATCCGGCTTGCGGCGTGACGCTCACCCCGGCCTCGGGTGGCTCGGCCATCAAGCTGGAGGAGGACTTGATCACCATCAACAAGCCCTCGGAGCTGACGCTGCTGATGCCCGCCGACCTCGCCTCCGGCGATTATACGCTGACGGTTACGACGCAGTATTCCTCGTCAAGCAAGTTCCCCCTCAAGGTACCCCGTAGCGTGAGCACGTCTATAACGGTGCCGGGTTCGGGCGGTTCCGATTCGCCGGACGAGATCTAATTTTCTATGAAGTGTTCATAGAGCCCTATATGAACACTTCATAGAGTACTATATTAGGTGTTAATAGAGGGCTATATGATAGGCTTGTATAATGAAGGGGACGCAGACGACGCAGAGAACGCAGATTTCGCAGACTAATAATTAAATTAAATGTCTGCGAGATCTGCGTTCTCTGCGTCATCTGCGTCCGGTATAAATCACCGCTGCGGATACTCGCGGATGAAGTAGCGGGAAAGGAATTGCCAGTTGTCTTGTATGATCGCCTTGCCACGCTCCGGGCTGGTGAGGCTCTTCGTCCGCGCGTCGGCCAGCATGCCCCGGTCTACCAGCTCTTTCAGGAAGTAGACGCTGCAATGCTTCACGATGAAGAAGGAGAGCGCTTGCTTGGCGGCGCGGTTGGCGTCGTAGAAGGGATTGCTCTCGTCCTTGATCAGCTCCACGTCGCGGGTGATGACCTGGGCGCCTTCCTCGGGCGTGGCGTAGATGGCCAGCTTCTTGCCTTGCCAGTCCTCGGGGAGCTGGAAGCTATCGGCGGGGATGAGGGCGGAAGTCTCCGTGATAAACGTCCGCGCGTCTTCGGCCTTGTCGAAGTAGAGCAGCGGCTTGTCGCCGGCGGCCTTGCGGAAGGTCTCGTATTGTTGGCGGTTCTCCTCCAGCATCTCGTCGGGCAGGGTGGCTACGGACTCGTCGGCGGTGTTCTGGAAGATCTGGTGGTCGGGATGCTCGGCGGGCAATATCCGGGCCAGCCATTGCGGGGAGGTCAGGCCCAGCAAGGAGGTCTTGCTGGTGTAGGCCATCATGCCGTGGCTGTTCACGAGCAGGTTGTTGAGTTGCTCTTGGTTGAGGTCGGGCTCCTCCTTCCAGCGGTCGTGGGCGAAGTCGCTCAGTTCGCGGGCGGACTCGGGCAGGATGTAAGACTCGTAATGGAACCATTGCAACAGGCGGTCGTAATCCTCTTGCCGCTCGTAGCGGGTATCGAGGGCGAAAAGCCGGGCCATGCGCTCGTTCTCCGGCGCCACGGTCCATTCCTTGCAGAACAGGTCGTAGATAAGCATGCCGGTAGACTCGTTGGCGGGGTTGTCCGGGCTGACGAAGGTACCTTTACGATAGCCGTGATACTGCTGGGTATAATGCCAGAGGAGGAAGCGTACGTCCTCCAGGTTCACCTCGTCGTCGTAATAATGATCGTCCGGGGTGTAGAAGGGGAGGAACTTGCCGTATAGCTCCTTGTGCGCGAGGATGAAGGCGTGCCAGAGGCCCATGCCCGAGATCACGTCCTCGAAGTAGGCGGCCATGCGGATACAGATCTGCTTCGCCTCCTCGCCCTCGAAGGAGTTCGCCAGCTCGGTCCGCTCCATGATGTCGTAGATACGGTTCGCTATTCCCGTATAATAGGAATCCACGGGCGTACTTTGTTTATAGGGATGCAACTGCAACCAGTCTTTCGGAAAAATCTTTATGTTCTTCATGTCGTTTTAATGTCTTTATGCATTCAGGAGTGCAAATGTAGTAAAAATACGTTATCTACGTCAAACGATGAGGAAAGTTATGGCCTTACTTTATGGATTAACGCTTCCTCGTCTTGCCTGCAATTCCATATATAAGTTATGTATATGATGTCGTCTTCTACGTAGTAAATGATTCGGCAATGTTTCCCGTCGGGCAGTGAGCGGTAAGGTTTCGCTTTGTCTTTTAGCAACTCTTCCAAAGGGGCCAAGGCCGGGTTGTTTATCAATAAACTTATTCTGGAATGGATGGCATTGGCGAATTTCTCGGCGGCTTGCCAGCCCATATGTTCTATATACCAATCTACTATATCGTTAAAAGAGTTTTCCGCTTCTTGCGACCATTCTATTCTCATCGTTTGGTTAAGGCTATTTTTGTGTGTATCCTATTCATTACCTCCTCATGGCTGCTTAGGTGGCCGAGGCTGATATCTTTCTCCGATCGCTCGATGGCCTCGCGCATATCGGATATGCTCGCGGCGGGCGATTCCCCTTGGTTGGGGCGGAGCTGGTTCAAGTATTTTCTTAATCGCTCGATGATATGAGGATCTTCGATCTCTAATATCTTGTTGATAAGGCTTTGCCTGTTTGCTTGTAGTTCCAGTGTTGTCATAAGACTTTTGTTTTTATTCGAAGGCAAACTTACTATATATATATGTAAAAAGCAAATAACGAGTTTCTTCAAGAAGGTCTTAAAAATGTAACATCCGTTGTCCTTATTGTTACCGGATCTAAATATCTTTGAAATACGGGCCCCGTACTTTTGCGTCGAAATCAAAGATGAAATAAGTGATAAGATAATGGGACAGAGTGTAAGGAACAAAGGATTGAAAAGGCTGGGGCTTTTCTGGATAGGGGTTTTCCTGTCGTTCTCTCTATGGGCGCAAACAGGGGTTATCTGCGGGACGGTGGCGGATGCCAAGCTGAAAGAGCCGCTGATCGGCGCCTCGGTGGTGATCGAGGGGACTACGATTGGTGCTATCACGGATATAGACGGTAATTTCCGTATCGAGAACGTGAAGCCCGGCAAATATACGGTGTCCGCCTCGTATGTGTCGTATCAGACGCGGACGGTGAAGGATGTCCCGGTGGTCGCGCGCCAAGAGGCGGTGTTGAATATCGAGCTTTCCGACGCGAACCTCCAGCTGCAGAACGTCGTGGTAGTGGCCCAGCGGAAACTGGGTACCGAGATGGCCGTGCTGAATACGGTGCGCAAGAGCCTTCCGGTGGTGAACGGTATCTCCGCCCAGCAAATCAGCAAGACGCAGGATAGCGATGCCGCCGAGGTGCTTCGCCGCATCCCGGGCATCACGATCGTGGACGATCGCTTTGTCGTGGTACGCGGCCTCGCGCAGCGGTATAATAACGTCTGGCTCAACAACGCCACCACCCCTTCCAGCGAGACGGATAGCCGCGCCTTCTCCTTCGACGTGCTTCCCTCTTCCTTGATCGATAATATGATGATCTATAAAAGCCCCTCGGCGGAGTTGCCGGCGGATTTCTCCGGAGGTTTCGTGCGGGTGCTGACAAAGAACATACCGGAGGGGAATACCTTCAACGTCTCCTACCAAATGGGCTTCAATACGAACGCCACCTTCCGCGACTTCCAGCTCACGGAAGGCACGGCCAAGGATTACCTTGGATTCGGGGCGGGCGCGCGGAGCCTGCCTTTCTCTTTCCCCGCCCACCTGGGGGAGCATTCCACGGATGAGGCGGCGGCCTTTACCCGCCAGATCAACCAGCGTTGGGGGATCGATAAGTTTACCGCCATCCCCGACCAGAAGATCTCCCTCACGGCGCACCGCTCTTATGATCTGGGCGGCTGGAAGATCGGCAATATAACGAACCTGAACTGGAGCACGGAGTACGACTACTCGGAGACGGTGAACAACAACTACATCGCCTACGACGTGAAGAACGACGCGTCTCGCCCCCGCTTCGAGTACAACGACATCCGCTATAAGAATACCTCCAAGCTGGGGGCCCTCTTTAACTGGTCGTTCCAACGGGGTGGCAGCAAGTATGAGCTTCGCAACTTCTTCAGCCAGCGTGGTGTCTCGGCCTTGACGCAAAGGGAGGGAATGAACTATTATTCAGACAAGGATATCCGGAAGTGGGAATCGCTCTATACCGGGCGCACTACCTATTCCGGGCAGATCAGCGGTGTCCATACCTTGCGGGAGGATATCAACAAGGTGGACTGGACGGCGGGTTATGCCTTCGCCTCCTACCGCGAGCCGGATCGTAAGGTCGTGTATTCCATCCTCGACGAGAACCGTACCGAGCTGCCGAACTACTATGTCTCCGACCCGATGCGCTATTATCAAGACTTGAAGGATCATAGCGCATCGCTAGCCGCCAACTACGAGCATAAGATCACGGTATCCGACCGGTTCGCCCCGGTCCTTAACGGCGGTATCTACGGCGAGTACAAGAGCCGTACCTTCGATGCCCGTCGCTTTGGCTACAACCTGCTGGGCAGCGGCTACGACCGCTATGCCGACTGGGATTATACGGGCTTGTTCGCCGACGAAAATATCTCGGCGGATAAGATATGGATGCGCGAGACAACCACGAACAGCGACTCTTATACCTCCCAGAACCTGTTGGGCGCCGCCTATGTATCGGCCAAGCTGAACTACGGGGAGGCGCTGAGCGCCAATATCGGTGTCCGCATGGAATACTACCAATTGAAGATGGACGGATATAGCTCGGACGGTACGACCCCGGTGCACCTGGATAATAAGACGACGGATTTCTTCCCCTCGGTGAATGTAGCCTACAATCTATCGAGCAAGCACCTGGTACGCGCCGCTTACGGCCGCTCGGTCAATCGGCCGGAGTTTCGCGAGGTAGTGCCCTACGTGTACTTCAACTTCGAGCGAGACGCGAACATCGTGGGAAACACGGAGCTGAAGAACGCCTATGCCGACAATATCGACCTCCGTTATGAGTTCTATCCCTCCGCGGGCGAGGTGATCACGATCGGGGGATTCTACAAGCGCTTCAAGGATCCCATCGAGGAGACGTACAACGAGGCTGGTTCCGGCTTGCAATACACCTATCACAACGCGAAGAGCGCCGAGGCCTTCGGCGTGGAGCTCGACGTGAAGAAGAACCTCGACTTTATAGGGCTGCGAGGCTTGAGCTTCGTGTGCAACGCCGCGTATATCTATAGCCGTGTCCGTTTCGAGGAAGGAGCGCCCGAGCGCGATCGTGCCTTGGCCGGTCAATCCCCCTACTTGATTAACGCGGGCTTTTTCTACCAGCACGATGACAAGGGGATTTCCGCCTCCCTGCTCTATAACCGGATCGGGAAGCGTATCGAGTCGGTCGGTGTCCCGATGCAAAACCAGAATGAGGATATCCCCGATATATACGAGATGCCCCGCAACTCGCTGGACCTGACTTTCTCGAAGAAGATCGGCAAGATGGTCGAGATCAAGGCGGGAATCCAAGATCTGCTGAACTCCAAGATCGAGTACAAGCAGTTCGTGAAGCTGACGGATGACAATGGCGGCAAGAGCGAGCGGGAGCAGTTGATCCGCAGCTACCGCCCGGGAGTGGATATCAATGTCGGCGTCTCCCTCAAGTTTTGATGTTTAATTGAATATATCTCTATTATAAACAAAATGTTTTTATTATGAACAGATTTATCTTAAAAGGTTTGGCCTCGATGTTGACAATGGCCGTTATGATTGGGACTGTATCGTGCAGTGATGACGATAATAAATCCGATGGCTCCATCGCCGTATCGGCGGTGGCTGTCAGTCCTACTACCGCTACCATTAAGGTAGGCGAATCGACTACCTTGTCCGCTACTATCACTCCGAGTGACGCTACGGATAAAACGGTTACCTGGAGTACTTCCGATGAAAAAGTGGCTACGGTGGATGCCGGCAAGGTAACGGCTGTAGCCGAAGGTTCTGCCACGATCACGGCTACTACGAAGGATGGCGCTAAGACGGCTACTTGCGCCGTGACGGTCTCTCAAGACGCTCCGTCTTCCAAAGAGGTCATATTGGAAGGAAATATCACCGCCGATCTTACGGTAAACGCTGCCGATAAGAACTTCATGAAAGGCTTCGTGTACGTGAAGTCTGGCGCTACGCTGACTATCGAGGCGGGCTCTGTTATCAAAGGGCTCTCTGTCGCCTCGGGCGAGAAGGCCGCTTCCTTGATCATCGAGCCGGGAGCGAAGATTATCGCCGAGGGTACCGCGGACAAACCGATCGTCTTTACATCCGATAAAGAGCCGGGTAAACGTGTGACAGGAGACTGGGGCGGTCTGATCATTTGTGGTAACGCCCGTGTGAATCGTACCAATCAACCGACTATCGAAGGAGGCCCCGGCACGTTATATGGTAATACGACTTCCGATGAGTTTAATACGGAAAGCTCGGGTAAGTTGAAATACGTTCGTATCGAGTTCGCCGGTTATCCCCTGGAGCCGGACAAGGAAATCAACGGTTTGACCTTCGGTGGCGTTGGTAGCGGTACGGAAGTGGAGTTCGTACAGGTTTCCTATTCGAACGATGATTCTTACGAATGGTTCGGTGGAGCGGTAAACGCCAAGCACTTGATCGCTTACAAGGGCTGGGACGATGATTTCGATACAGACTACGGTTATACCGGTAAACTGCAATTCTTGCTGAGCGTGCGCGATAAGGATATTGCCGATACGTCAGACTCTAACGGTTTTGAATCGGACAACGACGGCGACGGCTCTTCCAATACCCCGCTTACCAAGCCTGTCTTCTCCAACGTAACCTTGATCGGTCCTTTCTATGGCAAGGTATCCGATAAGACACAAGCGGAGGTGGAAGCCAAGACGGCCGACGCGGCTAACGGAGCCAAGGGCGGCAAATTCCAGGCAGCCATGCACCTGCGCCGTAACACCAGCTTGAATGTTTACAACTCCGTATTCACCGGATGGCCTTACGGACTTCGTGCCACGGATAAGAAAGGTACGGCAAACGATGGCATCGCTATCAAAAACGTGATCTTCGCCGGTATGTGGAAGAACTTCTATGAGGATGATAAGGTGAGCGAGAACTTCTTCAACCTCGCCGGTTCCAACACGACGCTGGCAACGACCAACGAGATTATCTCCAAAGATGGCGATTACTCCTCTGTCGTAGCCTCGGCCGTACAAGGCGCTGAGTTTGTAGATGAGGTATTGAACAACAGCTTCTTCGAGAAAGTGACGTACAAAGGCGCTTTCGACGGGAAGAACGACTGGACGGCCGGTTGGACCAACTTCGATCCTCAAAACACCGAATATTAATTTAGCTTGGCATTGAATAGGTTGTGAGTTTGTTTGGGGGACACTGAGGCATCCGGAAAGATTCCTCGGTGTCCTTTCGTATATAATTTTATAGAAGAATGTATCATGAATAAAAAGCTATTGTTGTTTTCCGCGTTTATGGCGGGAGCCTCATGGACCGTACAAGCGCAAGACTTGGTATTGAGTGAGGGGCAGTATTATACCGATGAGACACAAACCACCCCGTACACGGGACGCTATACGGAATTTTACGAGGATGGAATGCTCAAGATGGAGTTGTACCTGAAGGAGGGTCGTCCGGAGGGAACTTACGTGATCTATTATCCCGACGGCAAGATCGCCGAGGTGCGTTCCTATTACCATGGCATCTTCCACGGAGAATGGCGCACGTATAGCGACAACGGCCAACTGATAGGCCTGGCCACGTATAAGGACGGGCAAAAGGACGGCCCCTGGCGTATCTGGAATGATAAAGGGACTATACTATACGAGATGTTTTATACCGAGGGGAAGAAGTCCGGCGTATGGCGTAGCTGGGATGAGGAAGGCCATTTGCTTTCGGAGGAGAGACAATAGGAGCACTGCCGTTTACATACGGTCGCAACACCGTTTACATACTGTTGTGATGCCATTTACCTATAGTGGTAAATGCTTTTTCCTCTAGAGGTAAATGCCGTTACAACAGTATGTAAATGCTTTTACCTTTAGAGGAAAATGTTGGTAAATATAATAGGGTGGTAATCAGTATACTTATTCCTCTCCTGCTTCTTCGAAGTCGAACTCGAAATCGAAACCGTCATCCATGAATTCCGGCTCGGTGAATTGCTCCAGCTCCCGGCGATCTTTCTTGGTAGGCCGTCCGAGTCCTTTCGCGCGGTTCACGAAGCCGGAGATACGGTTCATCTCCAGGATCTCGTATTGATCCGGGGTTGTCACGTTCTCTAGGTAATTCGGGACGAGCTTGGCGCCCACACGATTCTGGATCAATCCGATTACCTTAAAGGAGAAGGTGATCGGCGGTTTACGTACTTGTATCACATCGCCCACCTTGATCATGCGGGAAGGCTTGATCGTTACCCCGCCTATCATGATGCGCCCTTTCTTGCAAGCTTCCGCCGCTATCGTGCGGGTCTTGAAGATACGGGTCGCCCACATCCATTTATCGATACGTACCTCGTTCATATCCGTATTGTGTCAGTCTCTTTTTATTTATTATTAAATTGATTCATCGTGATCTGGATGCCGGCGAGGCAGAAGCTCTTGATGATCTCTGTCGCGCGATCCAATATCTCTGGCATCAATTGAAGTTCCTCCGGGGGGAATTTTCCTAGCACGTACTCGATCTGTCCGCCTCGTGGAAAATCGCTACCTATGCCGAAACGAAGGCGGGAATATTCCTGCGTATTCAATAACTGGGCGATATTCTTCAGCCCGTTATGCCCCGCGTCGCTCCCTTTCGGTTTCAGCCGTAAGGTACCGAATGGCAACGCCAGATCATCTACGACGATCAATAGGTTTTCCACAGGAATGTTCTCTTTTTGCAACCAGTACCGAACGGCGTTTCCGCTCAGGTTCATGAAGGTATTCGGCTTCAGCACGATCAAGTCACAGTTCTTTACCCGTATGCGTGCGACTGCCCCGTATCGCTCCTCGGTGAAATTGCCTCCAGCGGTCTCTACCAAATGGTTGACAACCCGGAAACCTATGTTATGGCGGGTTCCCCAATATTCGGAACCGATATTACCCAGTCCTGTTATCAAGTATTTCATTGTCCTCTAATCTATAAAAGAAAGGGGAAGAATATTCTATGAATATCCTCCCCTTCATGTATTTGAAATAATGTTTTTATCTCAGATTATCCTTTAGCCTGAGCACCACGAGCGGCACGAGTCAATTGAACGGAGCAAACAACAGCGTTCTTAGCGTTCATCAATTCAAGGCCTTCGAAGTGTAAAGAACCTACCTGAATAGTCTTTCCTAAGCCAAGGCTATCTACATTAACCATCAACTTTTCGGGGATTTGATCGTAGATAGCTTTCACTTTTATTTTTCTCATTTGAAGAGATAACTTACCACCGGCTTTAACACCTTCGGCGTGACCTTCCAAAACAACCGGAACTTCCATTGTTACGGGTTTCTCCTTCGATACTTCCATGAAGTCCATGTGAAGGATCTCGTCCGTTACAGGTTGGAACTGCATGTCCTTAACGATTGCCATTGTCTTGTTACCATCAAGGTTCAACTCAACAACGAAAATCTCCGGAGAGTAAACCAACTTACGAACGGCTTCTTTCGTAACCGTGAAGTGAGTTACTTTTTCGCCACCGTATAATACAGCGGGAATTTCGTTGTTCTTACGCATTGCCTTCAAGGCTCTTTTCTGATCGGCGGAACGAGTGATAATCTCTCTTCCTTTTCCTTCTAACTCAAATGTCTTCATTTTCTTAATTTTTTGTGTTACTCAAAATTAGTAATTTCGCTTCCTAATTTCCCATCACACGGTACGGGGCTAAAAAGCGGTGCAAAGATACGATTTTTGTTTTATGCGACAAATGTTTCGAATGTTATTTGCGGAATTATCCATCCAGTTTCACTAATTTCGTGGTTCGCATGATCCAGCGGACAAGGCCGTGGGGGAGGAGCATTACGAGGGGGGTAACTAGTTTGTTGAAGAGGCCTGGTAGTAAAGAGGCCCGGCGGTGGAACAAGGCATTGATCCCTTTTCTGGCCAGTTTTTCCGGGCGCGTCATGATACCTAGGCGGATCGCCAAGGTCTTTAGGTTGTCGCTTAGGTTATATAAGTTCGTGGCGACGGCACCGGGGCAAAGCACGGTTACGCTTACCCCATAATCGAGTAACTCCGAACGTAAGCCCCGGGAGAAACTCTTCAAGTATCGCTTGGTGGAAGCGTAAAGCGTGATTCCCGGGTAAGGTAGCCAGCAAGATAGGGATGACATATTGAGGATGTACCCATGCCGCCGTTTCTTCATCTCCTGCCCGAAATAATAACAAAGCTGGGTAGGAGTGGTCACGTGGAGGTAAAGCATTTTCTCGACGATGCTAGCCTTGGCTTGTAAGGTCTCGTAGAAGAAAAACATGCCGGCGTTATTGACCAACACCTCTACGGGGATATTTTTCCCTTGACAAGTATCATACAGTTCCTTGGCCGCCCCGGGGATCGCCAAATCACGATAAAGCGGCAAAACCGTTATGCCATATTTCTCGGCGAGAGACTCGCCTTTCTCCCGGATCGCCTGCTCCTCATTGCTGACGATCACTAACTGATAGCCCCGTGAGGCCAGTTCCTCGGCATAGGCAAGACCTATCCCGGAGCTGGCTCCCGTGACTAAAGCCCATCTTTTTTCCATTATTTATATTCAAGCCTTTTGATTTCACGTACGATACATTCCGGAAGACCTTTCACGTTCTTATGACAGACCATGTCCTCGCTATACATACGGGCGATGCAATAGTTGCTATGCCCACAGTCGCAACGGGCGTGCTCGTCTTCTTTCATGCGGTTGACAAAGCCCGGCTCGTTCACCAAGGCACGCGCCATGGCCACAAACTCGAATCCGTCGTTCAATACCTCCTCGATCTTGTCTCTGGAGACCAATCCTCCTACATAAATAAGAGGCAAACGTAAGGCTTTACGGAATTTCAACGCGTCTTCAAGGAAGTAAGCCTCCTTGAACGGTTCCGAGGCAATCATATATTTACCCACCATGCGGATCCCGAGCGGCAGATACCCCCGAGGCATATAATAGGCCATGGTACGGATCGGCATTTCTCCCCGCATCACGTACATGGGGGCACGGCTCACGAATCCACCGCTTAATACCAAGGCATGCGCTCCGCATTGGTCTTGGAGCGTACGGGCTACTTCCAGGCATTCGTCAATCTCGAGTCCGCCCTTGAATCCGTCTCGCATATTGGTCTTCACGGTTACGGCCATGTCGGAACCAGCCGCCTTCATCACCTCCTCCATGCACATTCTCATGAAGCGCATTCGGTTCTCCAGGCTTCCTCCGTATTCGTCTGTCCGGTGGTTGGTGTAGGGGGAAAGGAATTGACTGATCAGATAGCCATGCCCGGCATGGATCTCGACAGCGTCCATGCCAGCCTCACGTGCCAATCGCACGGCCTCGCCGTAGGCACGGGCCATGGAAGCTAGCTCCGATTGTCTCATACCTCGTACGATCGTGGGAGAGTAGAGGTTGAAACCGCTGGACGCTGAGATCGGCGTACATCCGCAAATCCGCTTATGCGACATATTACCGCAATGGCCTAGCTGGATGGAAGCGGCGGCTCCCTCTTTATGGATAGCGTCGGTGAGCTTGCGGAGGCCGGGAATAATATCCGGGCGCATCCATAGCTGACGCTCGAACGACAAGCCGCTTCGCGTCACGGCGGCGTACGCTATGTTCGTCATGCCGATCCCCCCGGCGGCTACGGATGTATGATAGTTGAATAACTGCTCCGAGGGAGCGTTTCCCGGGCACATGCTCTCGAATGCGGCGGCCCGGATCGTGCGGTTCCTAAGTGTTAGCGGACCGATCTTACCGGGTGTAAACAGGATTGATTTGTCCATATCAATAGATTAATATAGTTGTTTCGATACAATAATGTTAGATGGTTTTCTCTATATTCCAGACGAAGGCCCGTAGCCCTTGCGCTTCCGTTTCCTTGTCTAGGTTGTGTAGGATTTCCAGAAAATGATCTACCTTCTCTTCTTCCACCATCGTAAGGATAGCCGAATTCAAGGTAGGCCAAGCGTGATTGCCGTAATGTGGCTCGCCCGTTTTACTTCCCCGTCCTTGCACGACATCCCAAGAGGTGAAACCCTTAATGTTATTACGGTCCATGATACTGAGAATGGCCTCGTAATATGCTTGATTGAAAGATATAAATATCGCTTTCATATATTCAGTTTTTATGAAAATACGGACACGGAAGGCTGCTTTCTTATAATGGGCATTCTTACCTGTTTATAATGGGCATCGTAAGCTTCTTATACCGGGCATCGTAACCACCTTACAATGCCCGGCGTAGTTCGCCTGTGTTCGGAAACCTTCCGGTACGCGAAGTTAATTAATTATTTCGTAATGACTTCCTTATTTTCCGACGTCTTCGTTTCACGCCGTTGGCGGCGAATACGGCATAGACTGTCGGAACAATAATCAAGGTAATCAAGGTGGATACGGAAAGTCCCCAAGCCACTGTCATACCCATCGAGCGCCACATCTCGGAGCCCTCGCCGGTTCCCACCGCCATCGGGATCATACCCAATACGGTTGTCAACGTTGTCATCAATACCGGGCGGAGACGGGATCTGCCGGCTGTCACTACCGACGTGATAATACCCATGCCACGCTCCCGGCATAAGATCGTGTAGTCGATCAATACGATACCGTTCTTAACAACGATACCCATCAACATGATCACGCCGATCAATGCCATAACGCCCAACGGTGTCTGCGTGATCGCCAATCCCAATACGATACCCGTAAAGGCGAATGGGATAGAGAACATGATCACGAACGGATCCACCAACGACTCGAACTGGGCGGCCATCACGATAAATACCAGAATGATGATCAATGCCATCAAGATCCCCAAATCGGTAAATGTATCCTGCTGATCCTCGTACGTTCCGCCCAACTGCCAGCTTACGTCCGATGGAATATCCATTTGTTTCAGCTCGTTCCGGGCGGCGGCAACTATGTCGCTCAATGCCGCTCCCTTACCCGCTACGGCGGATACGGTGATCACACGCTCACGATCCTTACGCTCGATGGTCGGGGGAGTCATACGTTCCACTACCTTGCCTAGGTCACGGATGCGGATGCCTTTCCCCTCGTTGTTATAGATCAAGATATTCTCAAGATCTTCTACGGACTCACGGAACTCTGGAGCGTAACGTACCTTGATGTCGTACTCATCTCCATCCTCGCGATATTTGGAAGCGGTGGAGCCATTTACACGGTTCCGGAGATACATGGAGGCGGTTGTCACGTTCAGCCCGTTGATCGCCAGTTTCTCCCGGTCGAAGTCGATCTGGTATTCCGGGATATAATCCTCACGGCTGATATTTACCTGCGAGCATCCTTTTACATTTCTCATACGGCGGCCGATCTCATTCGCCACGGCATCCGTCTGGGCGAAATCGAAACCATAGATCTCGATGTTAACCGAGGTCTCTCCACCCATGGAGCCTTCCTGTCCGCCGGCGAGTACCTCGAACTTCTTGATCTCGCTATATTGGGCTAAGTCCTGTCGCATTAACTCGCAAATCTCGGTAAGGCCTCTCTCACGGTCGCCCACGCTCGTCAAGTTTATATTAAACTCGATAATGTGCGTACCGTTATTGCTTAACTGGGCGAAGGTGTTGTCTGTATCCGCCGTACCTTCCGTGAAGTTACTAATTAGGATCTCCGGATATTTCTCCCGGAACTTCTTATCAATGTCGAGCGCTAGCTCACGGGTGATATCTTGCCGTGTGCCGATGGGTAACTCTATCGATATACCGATACGTGCGTTATCTTGTGTCGGGAAGAATTCCGTCTTGATAACCGGGATCAGCATCATACTGCCGATGAAGATCAGCGTAGCGCCTACGATCACCGTTTTGCGGTGACGTACGGCCCAGCTCAGGAAGCGTCCGTAGCCATGATCCAAGGCGTTCAGCCCTTTTTCGATTGGCGTGAAGAACATCCGGTACAATTTACCCTTCTCCGGTTGCTGGCGTAATAGTTGCGAGCAAAGCATCGGGGTCAATGTCAAGGCACCTACCGTAGAAACGATCATGATGATACTGACGATCCATCCCAACTGCTTAAACAAGATACCCGCCATACCCGTGACCATCGTCAACGGTAAGAACACCGCCAACATCGTAAGAGTGGAGGCGATCACCGAGATAGCCACCTCGTTCGTGGCGTGTACGGCGGCCTGTTTCGGCTGGCTACCCCGCTCGATATGGGTCGTTACGTTCTCCAATACCACGATCGCGTCGTCCACAACCATACCGATAGCGATAGAAAGGGAACTCAGCGAGATAATGTTCAGCGTATTACCCGAGGCCAGCAAATATGCGAAAGAAGCGATCAAGGAGATAGGGATGGTCAAGATAATGATAAACGTAGCCCTCCAACGTCCCAAGAACACGAATACCACCAACATAACGATGATAAAGGTAATCATGATCGTCTCTTTCAAGCTATCAATCGTATTCAAGATATTCGTGGAAGTATCCATGATTATGTCCAGCTTCACGTCCGAAGGTAAGCTAGCCTGTATCTCCGGAAGTTTCTGGTGTACCTTCTTGGCGATGTTCACCGAGTTCGCTCCAGATTGTTTCTGGATCACGATCATACCACCTTTCGTGCCGTTGTTGAACGTCTCTTGCGCACGTTCCTCGATGCTGTCTTCTACACGGGCCACGTCACGCAGATATACGTTCTTCCCGTTCTGGCTACCGATCACTAGATCTAGCATCTGCTTGGCATCCGTGAATTCTCCTTGCACACGCAAGGAGTAGGTGTTCGAGCCGATATCTACGCTACCTCCCGGTGTGTTCCGGTTCTCTTGCGTGATGATGGCAGAGATACCCTCGATAGTCTGCCCGTAAGCCTCCAGCTTGTACGGGTCGCAATACACTTGCAACTCACGGATCGGCGTGCCGGAGATAGACACGGCACCCACGCCGCTGATACGTGCCAATGGATTGGATACCTTATCATCCAAGATCTTATAAAGAGCGTTCGTGCTCTCTTCCGCGGTCACGGAGAGGATCAAGATGGGGATATCGTCCGTACCGAACTTGAAGATGATCGGATTCTCCACGTCATCGGGTAGGGAAGACTCCACCATATCCAGTTTGTCACGGACATCGTTCGTGGCGACATCGATATCGATGCCATAATTGAATTCCAACGTCACGATCGATATATTCTCACGGGATTGCGACGTGATATGCTTCAAGTCGCTTACGCTATTCAACACGTTCTCCAAGGGCTTCGATACGTTCATCTCGATATCCGAAGCGCTGGCACCGGGATAGGCCGTCATCACCATGATGGTGTTGGTCTCTATCTCCGGGAGCAAGTCCACTGATAACCTGCTTAAGGAAAAAAGTCCGAAGATCACGATCGCCACAAATACAAGGGCGGTCGATATGGGCTTTCTTACCGCTGTTCCATATAAACTCATAGTCTGTTATTCGTTTTCGATTTCAACTTCCATACCGTTCGTCAGGCGGCTTTGCCCGGTGATAACCACTTGGTCGCCATCCTCCACTCCGGATATGATTTCATATTTATCACCCATACGACGTCCTAGCTCTACCTTCTGGTAAGAGACCTTGCCGTCTTTGCATACATAGATATACCGATCGCCGGCGCCGGATTGTTTGACGATAGAGCGATCCGGGGCCACCACGTGATCCATATGGCCGAAACTCATCGTCACCCGGGCGAACATACCCGGTCGCACTCGCTCATCCGAGTTGGCTATCTTGATCTCCACGGGGAACGTGCGGGTGGCGGGATCGATGGTCGGGTAAACCAAACTGACCTTTCCCTTGAAAACCTCGTCTCCGTACACATCCAATCGTATATCAGCCTCATGGCCTTTCTTCACTTTCGTGAAAAGACTCTCGGAGACATTCACCATTAATTTGACCGGACGAATATTCTCCACGGTATAGATGGGGCTCCCGCCGCTATACATATCGCCGCTATCGTAGTTGCGTGCGGTTACGACTCCGCTGATCGGGCTTAGCAATTGGGTGTTCTCCACCAAGTTCTTATACGTCTCGCGAGCCACTTCCAAGGAAGTCTTTTGGGCATCCCAAGCGGATTTGGAAGCGCCACCCACCTTATACAACTCGTCGATACGTTTAAACTCGATCTCTTGGTTGTCCAATTGTATCTTCGCTTGCTTTAGGCTGGTAGCGTCCATCTTGGCCAATAACTGCCCTGCTTTTACATGATCGCCCACCTCGGCGAAGATTTTCTCGATACGGAACGGGGTTTGGGGAGCGATATTATTCTTTATATTCGCTTCCACCGTAGCGGTAAACTCACTGAGTTGCTCCACGTCTTGAACAGAGACCGTTTCCACTTTCACCTTCACTTTCTCATTCTGTATTTTCGCGGCTTCCTCACTCTTATTTCCGGAGCAAGACATTAGCAGGGCCAATGTAGCTACCGGTATTACTTTTAGCATTTGACTTGTCTTCATATAATTGTTCCTAATTATTATCTATTAAACTTTCAATTCTTAATTTTCAATTCATCTGTCCGTTACCCAATACTTTCTCCAGATCCGCCTTCGCTACCATATAGTCGTAGATGGATTGATTGAAGTTCAATCGGGCCTGCGTCAAGGCAAGTTCGGCATCGTTCATCTCCAGCCACGTGCCGGCTCCGGTGTCGTACCGTTTTTGCGAGATCATATATCCTCGCTCCGCTTGCTCGATTCCCTTTTGGGCGGCATCGAATCTCTTGATGCAGGTATTCATATTATCTACGTATTGCTTCACGGCCAACTGCAAATTACGCTGGGTATCGTCCCGTTGCAGGTTCAATTGGTCGATGGATACTTTCGTCTGCTTTACCTTATAGAATTTACTGCCTCCGGAGAAGATAGGAACCGATAACGTGACGCCGATCATCGAATAGGGGTTCCACCTATAATCCTTGAACTTGAAGTCATTGTTCATGGCGCTCCATTGATACAGGCCGGTCAGCGACAAGGTCGGCAGGTAATCGAATTTCTGCATGACCAGCGTCTTTTTCAGCTGTTCCGCTTGAAGGTCTAATTGTTTCAAGTCCGTATTCTCTGATAAGGTGGTATCCGTGGATAGATAGTCGGCGAAGAGGTTGGACTTGAAATCCGCCAGTTGCCCGTCGCAATCGATATTTAAATCCAGATCCATGCCCAATAACGCTTTTAACTGCCATTTCGCCAAGGTAAGGGCGTTCTCTGCCTGCAACATATTAGGCTCCGTGTTCTTTACCGTCACATCGGCGCGTATCAAGTCGTATTCGGCTACGGTTCCTTGTTCGTACTTTCGTTTGATATCCAGATAATTCTCCATGGCATTGTCGTAGCTTTGCTTGAATACCCGGTAAGAGTCGCTTGCCAGAAGGACGGCGTAAAAGCTCTTTTTCACTTGGTTCACCATCGCTATCTTGGAAGAGCGGGCTTGCTCCACCGCCAGTTCCACGTCAAGGGCCGAGATGCTCAAGCTTTTCCATAAAGAGGCGTTTACCAGTGGCATGGAAGCGTTGAAGCCCAAGCTCCAGTTGTTGCTACGTCCTACCTCGAAGCCTTCGTCCATACTCGACATATCGGTGCCTTCGGGCAAGCTGCCTCCCATGTCGCCCATGCTTCCCATGTCGAAGTCCATATACATCACTTGTTTTTTCAAGGTACGGTTATAGTCCCCCGCGAAATTAATCTGCGGAAATAGAGAAGCGTACGATCCTTTGCGTGCGTACTTTTTCTTCTGTATTTCTTTGTCGGCGACTTTCACGGTTGGGTTCTCGCTCAAGGCGATCTCTAGCGCTTTTCCCAGATCCAATTTCAAGGTGTCTTGAGCCAGAGCCGATCTTGCCGCCAGAAAAGTCAATGCCATAAATGTGGCCAACATCATTTTTCTACTCATCAATAATCGTTTCATTTAGGATAGATTTTGTCTGTGATTAAACTCATTAAATGTTCGCTGTAAATCATATGATTGTTTGAGATCGAATCGGTCTAGGAGCGCTCTTCCCTTCTCGGTACTGATTCCTTTCAAGAATGTGAGGAGAATCGTGTTGTACACCTCGATGATGGAATGCTTGTTGAAGATGCTGGAAGGCCGCAACATCTTCGTCTGCTCTTTCACCAGCAAGACCATGATTTCGAAGTTGATCCCCTCTTGGAACACGCCCTCTTTAACACCCCGTGTGAATAAGGCCATACACCTCTTGCCCATTCTCGCTTTATTCGTCTCAGTTTTCTGTTGGGCTTTCGGATATTTCTTCAAATCCTCGTAAAACTTTTCGTTGAACCATCTCGGGTTTTTCATCATCTCCTCATAGAAGAGCAGGATGACTTCCAAGGCATTGAAAGGTTCTTTCTCCAGTCTTGCCAGATAGTGTCCGAGCGATTCGGTATCGTGATCGATCCCCTCGATCAACAAGGTTTCCTTATCCTCGAACGACTCGTAAAGCGTACGCTTGGAGATGCCCGTCGCTTTCGCTACATCATCCATACTTACGCTCTTGATGCCATATTGAGAAAAAAGATCGAACGCCGTATTAATAATCTGTTCCTTAATCATATTTGTTTTTGTTACGTCAAAAGTAGCTGGGGCAATCCCCGTATACAAGTGAAAAGCGATGATTCGCCCGATGGAGTCGACCAATGACCGGAGATTCCCGTCGAATCTGTTTGCAAAGGTCTGATATATTTAGAAAACCGGAAAGGTTTATACTGTTACGGTATTGGTATGGAATGAAACGGAGTATTGTCAAATATTCTTGATATTCGTTCTGTTTTGGCTGAAAATTGGTTAAAAACGAAATACAAGATGGCCTTTGTCTTTTTATTTCTATCTTTGCCCTAGGTGATAATAAAAAGCTACAGATAGACATGAAAAATTTGCCTTTAATTGAAGTCGCTGAGTTAATCAAGGGAATTGAGTACAGTGACAACTTTCAAGATGATTTATCGATAGCAGATCTGAACGGAGATTTGATTAATTATGAGGAAAAAAGGCTGGAGCATTCTACTCCAATGCGTTTAAACGCCTTGTTGATGATCTTGATACAGGAAGGTTCCGCCGAAATCTCGGTAGACTATATTCCATATAAGATAGAGAAGAATACGTTTATAACCTTGATGCCGACCCATATCATACAGGTATCGAAGGTAAGTAAAGAATTAAGGGGACGTTTGTTGATCGTGTCCAAATCCTTTATGGACGGAACTCCCATAGAGAAAAAGAATCACTCTATGAATTATATGCAGATCCGTAAGAATCCCTGCGCCCTATTGAGCTCAGAGGAGACAGAGCATATGTCCGGTCAATTCTCCATCTTACGAGAAAAGATGAAGCTGCGTACTCATTCTTTCCTTAAAGAGGCTCTCCAGAACGCCTTGATCGGTTTCTTTATTGAGTTGGCCAATATCTTTACGGGTAAGAAGGAGCTGATGACGGCACCTACGCTCTCCCGTAAGGAGGAACTTTTCGAGCAGTTCTTGCAGTTGCTTTTCGAGCATTGTAAGGAGCAACACGTCGTTACCTTTTATGCCGAGAAATTGTTTATTACCCCGCAGTATCTTTCCCTTATCTTAAAGGAGCTAACGGGTAAATCAGCGAATAAATGGATTGACGATGCCTTGATCGTCGAGGCTAAGATGCTGCTGAAAGCCCCGCAAGCCACGGTTCAGCATGTAGCGGATATACTCCACTTCTCCGATCAATCCACTTTCGGCAAGTTCTTCAAGAAGCATATGGGTGTGTCGCCCATGGAATACCGGAAATCATAATCCGGTATTCTCTATACGCTTGCGAAACTTATACCAGTTGATCAACTCGCAAGCCCCGTAGAAAACGCTGGCTACACCGAAGATAACGAATGTATTTGCCGCCGCCCCGAATGGGTAAGCGAGGATCATTACTCCGGTTATCAGGATCAATGCCGGCATCAGGTAGAACCCCAACGGTACATTGCTCCATTTCCTCGCGGATATCAATGAGACGAGTTGTTGTACGCCGGCAATTACCAATAAAGCTCCCAATACGTACATTAATATATTCACGAAGAACTCGGGCATGATCACCAGCCATGCTCCGAACAATACGCTTCCCGCTGCCTCGATGGGAAACATCGGTTTTTCCCCGTTCTCGTTTTTCGGTCGGGTGAAATAACTGAGGATAGCGAATAATCCCGGTAAGATGAATAGTATGCCGATCGTAATAACTAAATAGGTTATAGCGACTTCCGGCCATAAGACCAAAACAAATCCTAATACCATCGCGAATGCGCTACGTAAAACCGCTCCATTAATAGATCTCATATGCTTTTATTTTAGATTTCATTTATAATATGACAAAGGTATATATTCTTTCCGACTTTTTTACCTTTGTACGTCATAAAGCGGTATTAGGAAAAATACCATAGCGGCTACATTATACGCTCGGAGTGAGGAAATATTGAACTTCTATGTAAACAGGGCATCATACATAACCCCACATACTTTTGCGAGTGACCCCTTTTTTTCGACTGAGCCTAAGTCTGTCTTTTTGGGGTGGGACGGTGGAGAGATGTCCA
>JAQVCX010000102.1 GCA_028689545.1 Parabacteroides sp. | reverse complement strand
ACCCAAACGTTCCACCGTTTTAGTAGAACTTTTACCTGAATCAGTCCTGTATGACTTTTGAATATAGTATGTCTCTGAGTTTTTCGACCGGCTTACCGTTAGCTTCATACTTGTATAACTTTATGTAGCTACAAAGATAAATACTATATTTGACATAAAAAAGAGTTTTAATAGATACTATTTCAGAGAGTTGCAAATTTCTTCAAAGAAAGGAAGTGTCAAACTCCCGAGCATGTAACGCCATTTACATATAGAGGTAAATGGCGTTACCTCTATATGTAAATGCTTCCGGACTTAAAACAACTTGTGGTTTTTAGCAAATAAAACAATTGATATGTTTGCTAGTTATTAAATAATCACTACCTTTGCACCGCAATTTTTTTATTAATCAATATTAAACAGCGTTTTATGAACAATTATGAAACCGTTTTCATTTTGACTCCCGTTTTGTCTGACGCACAGATGAAGGAAGCGGTAGAGAAATTCACAGACCTCTTGAAAGCACAGGGTGCTGAGATCGTGAACGAAGAAAACTGGGGCTTGCGCAAGTTAGCTTATCCTATCGACAAGAAGACAACAGGCTTCTACCAGTTAGTTGAATTCAAGGCAGATCCTAGCGTTATCGCTACGTTGGAATTGAACTTCCGCCGTGACGAACGTGTGATCCGCTTCTTGACTTTCCGTCAAGACAAGTATGCCGCAGAATATGCAGCTAAGAGAAGAAATCTGAAATCATCTAAAGAAACAGTAAAGGAGAATTAATTATGGCAGCAACTCAATCAGAAATCAGATATTTAACTCCGCCTTCAGTAGACGTTAAGAAGAAAAAATATTGCCGTTTCAAGAAGAACGGTATCAAGTACATCGATTATAAGGATCCTGAATTCTTGAAGAAGTTCTTGAACGAGCAGGGTAAGATCCTTCCGCGTCGTATCACGGGTACTTCTTTGAAGTTTCAACGTCGTATAGCACAGGCCGTAAAACGTGCTCGTCACTTGGCTTTGCTTCCTTACGTAACCGATTTGATGAAATAATAAATTAAGAGGAGACAGAATATGCAAGTTATTTTGAAAGAAGATGTAGTGAATTTAGGCTACAAAGACGATATCGTAACAGTAAAAAGCGGTTACGGACGTAACTTTCTAATCCCCACGGGTAAGGCAGTGATCGCTTCAGAGTCTGCTAAGAAAGTATTGGCTGAGAACTTGAAGCAACGCGCCCACAAATTGGCTAAGATCAAGGAAGACGCTCAGGCTTTGGCCGCTAAGTTGGAAGGTGTAGCTTTGACGATCGGCGCTAAGACTAGCTCTACGGGTACGATCTTCGGCTCTGTGACGAATATCCAGGTCGCTGAGGCTTTGGCTAAGGCTGGCTTCGAGAATATCGACCGTAAGATTATCTATATCAAGGATTCTGTTAAGGAAGTAGGTAGCTATAAGGCTACTTTGAAACTTCACAAAGAGGTTTCCATCGAGGTTCCTTTCGAGGTCGTTTCTGAATAATAGAGACTTCTTACGTAAAAGTATGAACGCTTTGTAGATAAAAGTAATATACTTTATATATCATAAAAGAGGGTAGTTTCGAGACTGCCCTCTTTTTTTGTTTTAATTATAAAAAAGACATCTGTCAATCAGCAAAAAAGCGTTATATTTGTCTCTTAATTCGCAATAATTTCAGAAAGTGAGTAAAAAGTCTTTTCTATATATTAACTTGCTATTCGCGTTGTTCCTTTTCTTGCCCGGCCTCCAGGCGAGAGAGAAGACCTTTACGGTCGTGATCGACGCTGGGCATGGAGGGAAGGACCCGGGCGCTAGAGGGGCGAATATTAATGAGAAGCAGATAAATCTCGCTGTCGCCTTGAAACTGGGTCAATTGATAGAGAATAATGAGGAAGATGTGCGTGTGATCTATACCCGTAAGACGGACCGTTTTATCGAGTTGGACGAGCGTGCGAATATAGCGAACCGCAACAAGGTGGATCTCTTCATATCTATCCATACGAATGCCGTAAAGCGTGGAAGTGCCGTGCAAGGTACGGAGACGTATACGCTGGGTTTGGCCCGTAGCGAAGAGAACTTGGAGGTGGCGATGAGCGAGAACTCCGCGATCCTGCTGGAGGATGATTATCAACAAAGGTATGAGGGCTTTGACCCGAATTCGTCGGAGTCCTATATCATCTTCGAGTTTATGCAAAATAAGCACATGGAGCAAAGTGTCAGTCTGGCTTCCGAGATACAGAAATCGTTCGGGGCGTGCAAACGGGTAGACCGTGGCGTAAGACAGGCTGGCTTTTTGGTGCTTCGCAAGACAAGCATGCCGAGCGTATTGGTAGAGTTGGGATATATCTCGAACCGCAAGGAAGAGCAGTTCTTGAGAACTGCCGCCGGACAAAATACATTGGCGGAAGCCTTGTATGACGCTTTTTCTAAATATAAGCGGAGTTACGATCGCCGAAAGGGGTCTATTTCCGGAACGGTGACTGCTCCCGTGGTGGATGTGGTTGATGTGGCGGAGGAGATCTCGGTTGAGGAAAGTAGCCCGATCGAGGAAAGTAGCCCGGTCGTGGAAGGCGTGAGAACCCCTCCTCCGGGAAGCGAGGCGGATATATTAAATAGAAAACATCGCTCCGTGAGACAGAATGCCACGGCCTCTTCTACCACTTCCGTGAACAGGAACACGAAAGGAAAGGTTATATATAAGATACAATTCTTGACTTACAATAAGAAGCTTCCCGCTAACTCCAGGTTATTTAAGGGGTACAAGAACGTGGACTTCTATGTGGAGAAAGGTATCTATAAATACACGTATGGCGAGACTACGGATTTTAACTCGATCCGGAAGATGCGCCGGGTAATGGCAAAAGATTTTAAAGAAGCCTTCATCATCGCTTTTAAGGATGGGAAGAAGGTGAAATATTAATGATATAGGAATAAATTATACATTATAAATAGAGGAAATGAAAAATATATTCACGAAAGAGGCGAAGATCGGACTTGTGACAATCGTAAGCTTGGCGTTATTGTATTTAGGCGTTAATTATCTGAAGGGTATTAACCTGTTTCAACCGGTGAACCATTACTACGTATCATTCAACAACGTAAAGGGAGTGACGATTTCCAGCCCTGTATTTGTGGATGGTTTTAAGGTGGGATTGGTCCGTGATATTATTTATGATTATGATACGACCGGTAAGATCATGGTTGAGGTTAGCTTGGAAGATAAGATGAGGCTGAATAAGGGAAGTTATATATCGGTTATCAATACTTTCTTAAGCGGAGCCGAGTTGCATATCCATTTGAACACTTACGTGGATGACTTTTTGAAGCCGGGTTCTACGATAGAGGGACGGATGGAAGAGGATATGATGCAATCCGTACAGGAGAAGATCTTGCCGAGCGTAGAGAGCCTTTTGCCGAAGATCGACACGATCTTGGGCAGCTTGCAAATCTTGATCGCTCATCCGGCCTTGGCTCAATCCTTGAATCATATCGAAAAAACGACTAGCAACCTAGAGGTGTCTTCCCGCCAGTTGAATCGGATGTTGAGTAAGGATGTACCGGGTATCGTGAATAACTTGAAGACGATGACGGATAATTTCTCGGAGGTGAGCGCCAACTTGAAAGAATTGGATTTGGCTACAACGGTCAATTCTATCAATGCGACCTTGGCGAACTTGAAGTTGACTACGGATAAATTGAACTCGACGGATAATAGCATCGGCTTGTTGCTAAACGACAAAGGATTGTATGATAATTTGAACAGCACGATGGATAACGCCTCCAAGCTATTGCTAGATTTGAAGGAGAATCCGAAGAGATACGTCCATTTCTCCGTTTTTTGATTATGTTAAAAAATCATAGCATAAAAGACTCTATTTAGAATCATTCTAATTAGACTGAAAGTTAGGGGATTCCTACTGGTTGCGGGCATAAGGCATTTAGGTAAAGTGAGATAGATGCTTCCTGAGGCCTTGTTCCGTCACTGGACATCAGCGTTTATGCTTTCGGAGAGGTCTCTAAAATGAAGGGTTTTGAATGTTAATCGATCTAAATAGCAGTAAATCAGATGAGTATTAGTAACTATCTGAATCTAAAAGGGATATTAAAAATTCATATTTACCAAACAAAATAACACTTTTTTTTTCGGAATTAATTTCTAAACTTTGTAGTCCGAATGTGAAAAATATTAGTGGGAGAGGAAGAAAACATGCAGACTGATTATCAAACATTGTGGAATAAGTGCCTTGCGGTCATAAAGGATATTGTGCCTAAGGCCGCTTTTGACACATGGTTCGTGCCTATCGTTCCGTTATCATACGAAGACAAGAAATTTACCATACAGGTACCTAGTCAATTCTTCTATGAATATCTGGAAGAGAAGTACGTTAATGTTTTGAAAGTTACATTGTATCGTGTAATCGGTCAGGGAACTATTCTTAACTACCGTATTATGGTGGATAAGACAACTGGTGGTACGGTTGATTATCCGGCGGAGAATGCTTCCTCCGCTGTAAAGAAAGTCACTCCCAAGGACGCTAACAAGGCTCCGAATCCTTTTATGACGACTGCTCCGCAGGATTTGGACCCTCAGTTGAACCCGAAGTATAATTTTGATAATTATTTCGAGGGTACGAGCAACAAGTTGGTTCGTACGGCGGGTGAGGCTGTTGCCCAGAATCCGGGAAAGACTACGTTTAACCCGTTGTTCATTTTTGGTCCGTCAGGAGTGGGTAAAACTCACTTATGCCATGCGATCGGAACCCGTATCCGGGAGTTGCATCCGGAAAAGAAAGTGCTGTATGTGTCTTCGCATTTGTTCCGGGTACAGTTTACGGACGCTATCCGTAAGAATACTACGAATGACTTCTTGAATTTCTATCAGAATATCGATGTGCTGCTGTTGGATGATATACAGGAGTTGATCGGTATGGATAAGACCCAGAATACATTCTTCCATATTTTCAACCACCTGCATCAGTTAGGTAAACAGCTTATCCTTACTTCTGATAAGCCGCCTGTAGATTTGCAAGGGATGGAAGAGCGCTTGATCACCCGTTTAAAATGGGGATTGACGGCCGAGTTGAGCCGTCCGGATCTGGATCTACGTAAGAAGATACTGAAGAATAAGATCAACCATGACGGAATTGTGATTCCGGATGAGGTCTTTAACTTTATCGCTAATAATGTGACGGAGAATGTACGTGATTTGGAAGGTATTCTCGTCTCTTTGATGGCTAACGCCGTTATTAATAACCGTGAGATCGATCTGTCGTTGACGAAACGTGTGGTTAGCCAAGCGGTTCGGCTGGAGAAGAAGCAGATCTCCGTGCAGATGATCCAAGAGATCGTTTGTAAATATTTCAACTTGGAGCTATCGGTTATCCAGACTAGTTCCCGTAAACGTGAAATCGTGCAAGCCCGTCAGATCACGATGTATTTGGCGAAGAAATATACGGACTCCTCGTTCTCCCATATTGGAAAGATCGTAGGAAAGAAAGACCATGCGACAGTCTTGCATGCTTGTAAGACGATCAAAGACCAGATTGAGACCAACAAGTCTTTCCGCTCTTCCGTTGAGGAAATCGAGGTCTTGCTCAAGAACTAAATTAAGAATCCCTATATAGTAGGATAAGGACGTCTCTCAAAAGAGGCGTCCTTCTTTGTTTTGAAAAATCCGTACATGTGTTAAGTTTTCCTTTTGGAAAACTATTTGATGCCTTATTTTGTTTAAGTAATTGATAATGTGGTGTTGTTTGTTCGACTTTGGAAAACTTTTTAATAAGTATTCTTTTTAACGTTGGGTGATTTGGATAACTGATAAAGTATGCGTAAACTTGCAGTCGCATAATAAATATAATAATTGTGGATCGTAAAACTTACACTTTTGACGAAGCTTTTAAGGCTTCATTGGATTACTTTACCGGTGACGAACTCGCCGCTAAAGTATGGGTAAATAAATATGCCTTGAAGGATGCGTTTGGTAATATATATGAGGAATCTCCGAATGATATGCATCATCGCTTGGCAGGTGAGATTGCCCGTGTGGAACAAAAGTATCCGAATCCGTTGCCGGAACAAGAACTTTTCGACCTGTTTGATCATTTCCGCTACATCGTTCCGCAAGGAAGTCCGATGACGGGAATTGGCAATGATTATCAAATTGCCTCACTCTCTAATTGTTTTGTTATCGGATTGGACGGCCAAGCGGATTCGTATGGTGCGATTATCCGTATTGACGAAGAACAGGTACAATTGATGAAGCGTCGTGGTGGTGTAGGCCATGATCTTTCCCATATCCGTCCGAAAGGTTCTCCGGTTAAGAATTCCGCGTTGACTTCTACCGGATTGGTTCCGTTTATGGAGCGTTATTCGAATTCCACCCGTGAGGTGGCCCAAGATGGCCGCCGTGGAGCTTTGATGTTGAGCGTTTCTATTAAACATCCGGACTCGGAGGCGTTTATCGACGCTAAGATGACGGAAGGTAAGGTTACAGGTGCCAATGTATCTGTGAAGATTGATGATGATTTCATGAATGCCGCGGTTAATGGCGGTACCTATAAGCAACAATATCCAATTGATTCGGATTCTCCGGTTTATGTGAAGGATATAGATGCTTCTGGCTTATGGAAAAAGATTATTCATAACGCTTGGAAATCCGCTGAACCGGGTGTGTTATTCTGGGATACGATCTTGCGTGAGTCCGTACCAGACTGCTATGCGGATCTGGGATTCCGTACGGTTTCCACGAACCCTTGTGGAGAGATACCTCTTTGTCCGTATGATAGTTGCCGTTTGTTAGCGATCAATTTATATTCATATGTGGTAAATCCGTTCACTCCGGATGCTTATTTCGATTATGATTTGTTCAATAAGCATGTAGAGTTGGCGCAGCGGATTATGGATGATATCATTGATCTGGAATCGGAGAAGATCGAGATGATCTTGGCTAAGATCGACTCGGATCCGGAATCCATGGAGGTAAGGCAAACTGAGCGTCATTTGTGGGAAAAGATCCAACGAAAGACTTTGCAAGGACGTCGTACAGGTGTGGGTATCACGGCGGAAGGCGATATGATCGCCGCCTTGGGCTTGCGTTATGGAACAGAGGAAGCAACCGATTGCGCGGAACTGATACAAAAGAAATTGGCTTTGGCCGCTTATCGTTCATCCGTCATGTTGGCGAAAGAACGTGGCGCTTTTGAGATATTCGATGCGAAACGTGAGGAAACGAATCCGTTCATCAACCGTTTGCGAGAGGCCGATCCTGCTTTATATGAGGATATGTTGAAATACGGCCGTCGTAATATCGCTTGCTTGACAATCGCTCCGACGGGAACGACTAGCTTGATGACACAGACCACTTCCGGTATAGAGCCGGTATTCTTGCCGGTATATAAGCGTCGCCGCAAAGTAAACCCGAACGATTCCGAGGCTCGTGTGGACTTCGTGGATGAGACGGGCGACGCTTTTGAGGAGTATATCGTATTTCATCATAAGTTTGTAACGTGGATGCAAGCGAATGGCTATTCGGCAATTAAAAAATATTCACAAGAAGAAGTGGAGGAACTGGTCGCTAAGTCTCCTTATTACAAAGCGACTTCCAATGATGTAGATTGGTTGCAAAAAGTCCGTATGCAAGGACGCATCCAGAAATGGGTGGACCATTCTATCAGCGTAACGATCAATTTGCCGAACGATGTAAATGAGGAGTTGGTCGATTCGTTATATGTTGAGGCATGGAAATGCGGATGTAAAGGATGTACTGTGTATCGCGACGGCTCTCGTTCCGGTGTCTTGATCGCGACGGACAAGAAGAAGAAAAAAGAGGATTGCAACTGCATGCAACCACCGGTTATCGTATCTACCCGTCCTCGTGAATTGGATGCGGATGTGGTGAAATTCCAGAATAACCGTGAGAAATGGATCGCTTTCGTAGGCTTGTTGAATGGCCGTCCGTATGAGATCTTTACAGGTTTGGCCGATGATGACGAGGGTATCATGTTACCCAAAAACGTATCTAAAGGTACGATCATCAAGAGCTATGATGAGGATGGCAAGAAGCATTACGACTTCCAGTTCAAGAACAAACGTGGTTATAAGATGACGATCGAAGGCTTGGATGGTAAGTTTAATCCGGAATATTGGAACTACGCTAAGTTGATCTCCGGTGTGCTCCGTTACGGAATGCCTATCGACCAGGTTATAAAACTGGTACAAGGCATGGAGTTGAATAGCGAGTCTATCAATACTTGGAAGAATGGCGTGGAACGAGCCTTGAAGAAATACCTGCCGAACGGCATGGAAGCGAAAGGGCAGAAATGTCCGAACTGTGGGTTAGAGTCCTTGATTTATCAAGAAGGTTGCTTGATTTGCACGAATTGCGGAGCTTCTAAATGTGGTTGAATAATTAACTAAATCTACATACCATGAAAGTCACTTTTAATATAAACTTCCATACCGTTTGGGGGCAGAAGTTATGTGTAGTGGGTTCCATACCGGAATTAGGGTCTTGGGAATCCGCTCTGGCTAAAGAGATGAATTACTTAGGGGATGGAAACTGGAAATTAGAACTGGATGTCCCATCCGACATAAAAGATATAGAATATAGATATTTCTTAAGTATTAATGATAAGCGGATCTTCGAGGAGTGGGAAAAGAATCACCGGATTGTATTGGATGGACAGTCTGATTCTTACATCCTTTATGATTATTGGCAAATTCGTCCGGATAATCTAGCCTTTTATTCTTCCGCTTTCACCAAAAGCTTATTCGCTCATCCCTGCAATACGCATGAGAGGGTTGTTAGGAGCGGCCGGAAATTGATGATAAAGATATCCGCTCCCCGGGTGGAAAAGAATCAGTGTGTAGCCATTACTGGAAATCAAGAATGCTTGGGCAACTGGCATCCGGACAAGGCTCTATTGCTGAGTTGCGATACTTTCCCGGAATGGCATATTGATTTGGATGCCGCGGAGATACGATATCCTTTAGAATATAAATTCTTGGTTTGGGATAATGATTCCCGTCAACCTTTGTATTGGGAGAGTGATGAGAACCGTATTCTAAGTCTTGTTCCCCAAAAACAGGGTGAGACTGTTGTGATATCCGGTCTTTACTTCCGGGATAGCTTGCCGTTATGGCGTTGTGCCGGCTCGGTTATCCCCGTCTTTTCCTTGCGCTCGGAAAAGAGCTTTGGAGTAGGTGATTTGGGTGATTTACATCTGTTGGTGGACTGGGCGAGAAAGACGCGCCAACGTATCATCCAAGTATTGCCTATGAACGATACGACCATGACCCATACCTGGGTGGATTCTTATCCGTATAGCGCAATTTCTATTTACGCCCTGCATCCCATCTATGTGGATTTATCGGCTTTGGGTACCTTGAGGGATCCGGAGAGAGCCGCTTTTTATGCCGCTAAGCAAGAAGAATTGAACGCGAAAGATACGGTTGATTACGAGGAAGTGCTGAAATGCAAATTGGGTTATTGCCAAGAATATTTCGCCAGCGAGGGTAAGGCCGTATTGGATACGCCGGAGTTCAAGGAGTTTCTAGCGGAAAATGAGTCTTGGTTGATACCTTACGCTACTTATTGCTTCTTGCGGGAAAGTTATGGAACATCCGATTTCTCTCAATGGCAAGGCAATTCTATTTATAATAAGACACGTGTCCGGGCTCTATGCCGGGAAGCGAGTGACGCGTGGCCGGAGATCTCATTCACTTATTTCTTGCAATATGTATTGCATAACCAATTCAAGTCGGTATCGGATTATGCCCGTAAGAATGGAGTCGTATTGAAAGGCGACTTACCAATTGGCGTGAGCCGCACTAGCGTAGAGGCTTGGACGGAACCCGAATATTTCAATATGAATGGCCAAGCGGGCGCTCCCCCCGATGACTTTTCCATGAATGGCCAGAACTGGCTGTTCCCTACCTATAATTGGGATGCGATGGAGAAAGATAATTTCTCTTGGTGGAAAAAACGCTTCGCTAAGTTAGGCGATTATTTCGATTGTTTCCGTATAGATCACATCTTGGGCTTTTTCCGGATCTGGGAGGTCCCTTGTGAATATGTGCAAGGGCTTTGTGGTCAT
The DNA here is from genome assembly GCA_028689545.1 of Parabacteroides sp. Lineage (GTDB taxonomy): Bacteria > Bacteroidota > Bacteroidia > Bacteroidales > Tannerellaceae > Parabacteroides. The sequence continues at coordinate 2,854 of JAQVCX010000102.1, read as the reverse complement.
TTCAATCCTGCGTTGCCGTTCTCGAAAGAGGAGATCGAGCAATACGGATTGAATTTTAATGAGTCTCGTTTCACGACCCCGCATATCAATCGGCAATTCTTATCGGAACTGTTTGAGGAAAATACAGAAGAGGTGATTGGTTCTTATTTGGCACAATCCTCCTCTCAGCATTATGTGCTGAAATCTTTCTGTGATACGCAAAGGAAGATCGAGGCATTGTTCGCGGATAAGGCGGATCCTGTTTCCCTGCGGATCAAGAACGGCCTGTTTACGATAGCGAATGAGGTTTTATTCCTTCGTGACCCAAGGGAGACCGATAAGTTCCATCCCCGGATCTCGGCGAATCAATCCTATATCTATCGGGAATTGAATGGTTCCGACCGTTATGCGTTCGATCAGTTATACTGGCATTTCTTCTATCATCGCCATAATGATTTCTGGAAGGCGCAAGCGTTTAAGCGTTTGACACCGTTGGTAGCGTCTACCGAGATGCTGGTTTGTGGAGAAGATCTAGGTATGATTCCCGCCTCTGTACCCGAGGTCATGAATAAGTTGCAAATACAAAGCCTTGAGATTGAGCGTATGCCGAAGAGTCCTCAACGGGAATTTTCCGATATGTTTAGTTTGCCTTATCATTCCGTTTGTACGACTTCTACCCATGACATGCCCCCTCTTCGTAACTGGTGGAAAGAAGATCCGGAGAAGACACAACGTTATTATAATAATGTATTGCAACGGATCGGCGAGGCCCCGGCTGAATGCACGTCTGAGATCGTTGCCCAGATTGTCTCTAATCACTTAAATACTCGCTCTATGTTGACAATTATCCCCTTGCAGGATTGGTTTGCCCTCGACGATTCCATCAAGCGAAAGGATATAGAGTCCGAGCGTATCAACGTCCCGGCGGATTCAAGGCATTATTGGCGCTACCGGATGCATATTACGTTGGAACAGCTTTTGCAGGCTGATAACTTGAATAATAAGATTGTCTCGTTGATAAAAGAGGCTGGAAGGAAATAAAAAGGAAGAAGGATGAAGCATATGAAATCTTTGTTGGCTCTTACAAGCAGCGCATTAATCATTCTTTCCGCTTGTAACACAAACAAGGCGAAGGAACAAGCCGCTGTCGGTAGCGACCGGGATGAGCATGATTGTATCGGATCGGCCGGATATGTATGGAGCGAGGTCCGGGAAGATTGTATCCGTCCGTTTGAGGCTGGGGTGAAATTGCGAGATCGTAAAAACGCGGATGCGACAACCGCCGCGTTTTTGGTATTCGCTACAGATTCCTTGAAAGCGGAACTTTTCTTGCCGACGGTAGACAAAGGCATTGTCCTCGATAAACAAGATCAAGCCTGGAGCTATGGCTCTTACCGGGCTTATCTGAAAGAAGGAAAGTGGACGGTTGATGAGAAAGACGCTCTGATTTATGCGGAATGATTTTTGGGGGGGCTGTTTAACAATGAACGTTATTCAGCCCCTCTTTTTATAGGGTTATCCCTTTTTCTCGGAGCACATCGAGCAAGCACCGTTGAACCGTGCGTTTGGCTCGATCTCTAGGGATTCGGAATATATATCGCCCTTGATGATAGCCGTGGATTTTAGGACGAGCTTTGCGCTAACCTTTACGGAGCCATCTACCTCCCCTAGGATCTCGGCATTCTCGGATACGATATTGCCTGTCACGCTACCTTTGGGGCCGATAACGATCTTGCCGTTGCAACTGATATCTCCTTCTACTTTTCCATCCAAGCGGAAGTCTGTTTCTGTTATAATATTACCCTTTATAGCTGTTCCTGCCGCTAAGGCATTATGCAAGCCACTCGCGGGGTTTTCATCTTTTTGTTTTATTCCCATCATAATGTATTGTTACTTGATTGACAAAGTAAGTGAATTTATGATTTATGGTTTATGATTTATGAGTTAATAGAATATAAATCATCACTCATCTTTCATAAACCATCACTCATAAATCATAAATTTGAAATCATAAATCAATAAGGTTATGACAACAAAGATTGAATTACGCAGAATGACATTCTATGCCTATCATGGCGTGGCAGCCCAAGAGACCCGGGTAGGGAATACTTTTATCGTGGATTTGATACTGACAGCCCCGTTGGAGCATGCGGTATGGAGCGACGATTTAAACGATACGATCAACTATGCCACTGTATATGAAACCGTGAAAGCGGAAATGGCTATCCCCTCGAAACTTATCGAGCATGCGGCGGGGCGTATCTTGAAGGCTTTGAAAGAGCGGTTTCCACAGATCACGGAGGTGGAGCTTGTCTTGTCTAAATTAAATCCTCCGTTTGGCGGAGATATTCATAGTGCCTCGATAATTCTTAAAGAGAGCTTTCTTTCTGTTTAGAAACTTTTATTTACCTTTGCGTTTGTAAAGAAGTGATGCGATATACTATATACTAAAAGCACAAATAAGATAACATTATGGCATTTACCAACAACGTAATGATTGTTCGTCACGGATTGCTGGCGAAGTTAGTAAAGCTCTGGAAAGAAAACCGTCTGCTGGAGGAAATTGATCGCTTGCCGATCGAGTTGAGCCCCCGGAAATCGAAAGTGAGGGGTCGTTGCTGCGTACATAAAGAACGTGCCGTCTGGAAATACAAGACCTTGCCTTTGCTGGGCTTTGATATGCAGGACGAGGAAGATGAGTTGACACCGCTTTCAGAGTACGCGAAGCGTGCCCTGTTTCGCTCGGAAAATAAGAAGGGAAATATCATGTGCGTAGTGGATGAGGCGTGTTCCTCTTGTGTCTCCGTGAACTATGAGATCACGAATCTTTGCCGGGGTTGCGTGGCTCGCAGTTGTTATATGAACTGCCCGAAAG
>JAQVCX010000101.1 GCA_028689545.1 Parabacteroides sp. | reverse complement strand
CTCTCCTTCAAATGTACCTCCTCCCAATGCGGGATATTCACCACGTTATATACGATCCCCCTCTCACGATCCACCACGCTCGGCACACCGATACCGATAGCTACCACACTCTCGTCCCACACGGAACGAATCACCTCTATCAAAGCCTCCAATGTCTCCTCGCAATCCGCGGCGTCCTTGGGAGTCGGGGCACTCCCCTGAGCCACTAATCGATCCCCTACGATACGGCCGGCACGCATATTCGTCCCCCCTAAATCCACTCCGATATAAGCGTTTTTCCTCTCTGCACTCATTCTTTCCATGATATTAATTAGATTATACAACTACAAAGCTAACAAAAAAAGGCTCACCCAATATTTCAAGGGGATGAATTTGTTCGTTCTTTACCTTTGTCGCATGTTCCCCCTCACCAATATTTGCTAGATCACTGGAAATCGCTAAATTTGTAACTTTAAAACTAATAGAAATAAATATGAGACGGATTCTTACGATGTTGTTTGTTTCGGTATTTATCCTTTCGCTATGCCCGCTGCATGCGCAAGAGACCGAGACATTGGTGCTGATTGATACGGATATGGGTAAGATCAAGGTGAAACTGTTCAACGACACACCGTTGCACAGGGAGAATTTTATCAAGAACGTAAAAGAACACCGTTACGATGGATTATTGTTCCATCGGGTTATTAAGCAATTCATGGTACAAGGAGGCGATATCAACTCGAAAGACGCTCCCTTGGACGCGCATCTGGGCGACGGGGATCTAGGTTACACCATTCCCGCCGAGTTCGTGTATCCGAAATATTTCCATAAACGGGGAATGCTCTGTGCCGCACGTACCCCGGATGAGGAGAACCCCGAGAAGGCCTCATCAGCCACCCAGTTCTATATCGTGACCGGAAAGTTCTTCACGGAGATGGAGCTAGATAAGATGACCAAGGAGAAAGGCATCGAGTTTACGCCGGAGCAAAAAGAAGCCTATATGCTGGAAGGCGGAACGCCTCATCTGGACGGGAACTATACGGTGTTTGGAGAGGTTATACAGGGTATGAAAGTCGTGGATAAGATACAATTCGTCGAGACGAACGCCGACGACAGACCCACGAAGAACATAAAGATCAAGTCAATGAAACTCATAGAAAAATAAGTATACAATGGAAAATCAAGCAACTGAGACAAGAGTGCTTATGCACACCAACAAAGGAGATATCAAGCTGAAATTATATAACGACACGCCCTTACATCGTGACAACTTTATCAAGTTGGCCAAAGAGGGGCAATACGACGGCTTACTGTTCCACCGTGTGATCAAGGATTTCATGATACAAGGAGGAGACGTAACTTCCAAGGATGCCCCGATGAACAAGCAACTGGGAGCGGGCGACCTGGGTTACACCGTTCCCGCCGAATTCCGTTACCCGAAATATTTCCATAAGAAAGGCGCCCTTTGCGCCGCGCGTACCGGAGACGAGGTGAATCCCGAGAAGGCCTCTTCCGCCTCCCAATTCTATATCGTAACAGGGAAAAAGTATTCGGAACAAGAGTTGAACCAGATGGAAAAGCAACTGGAAGGCCGTCTGAAACAAGAGATATTCGCCCGTCTGCAAAACGAGAACAAGCCTAAGATCATGGAATTCTATCGCAGTGGCAACAAGGAAGAGCTGGCGATCCTTCGGGATACCCTGATCGGCAAGACCGAGCTAGAGGCCGAGAAGCGGAAAGACGAGATGAAGTTAAACCCGGAACTCCGTGAGGCTTATAAGAACGTAGGCGGCGTACCCTTCCTCGACAATCAATACACGGTTTACGGCGAAGTGATAGAAGGCCTGGATATCGTAGATGCCATCCAGTCCTCCAAGACCAACAAGCAAGATCGCCCGACCGAGAATATCGTCATAAACTCCATAGAGATCTTATTTGATTTATGATTTATGATTTATAATCAACGCAAATCATATATCATATCTTGGAGAGGGCAGTAATAAAAGAGCTATCTTGAGAAAGATAATACATATCGACATGGATGCCTTTTATGCCTCGGTGGAACAACGAGACCATCCGGAGTTGCGAGGTAAACCCCTAGCTGTCGGGCATGCGGAGCAGCGCGGCGTAGTAGCCGCCGCTAGCTACGAGGCCCGGAGATACGGGGTACGTTCCGCCATGGCATCTCTAAAAGCCAAGCGTCTATGCCCGGACTTGATATTCGTACAGGGAAGGATGGACGTATATAAATCCGTCTCACGCCAGATCCACGAGATCTTCCATGATTATACGGATATCATAGAACCCATATCCTTGGACGAGGCCTTCTTGGATGTCACCGATAATAAACGAGGCATCTCTCTCGCTGTAGATATCGCCAAAGAGATCAAGAAGCGGATCCGGGAAGAGTTGAACCTGATAGCGTCAGCGGGAGTATCTTACAACAAGTTTCTGGCGAAAATAGCCTCGGATTATCGGAAGCCGAACGGATTATGCACCATCCACCCGGCACAAGCCCTCGATTTTATAGCCCGTCTTCCCATCGAGTCCTTCTGGGGAGTAGGCCCCGTAACAGCCCGGAAAATGCATACGCTCGGTATCCACAACGGGCTGCAATTACGGGAGTGCTCGGAGGAGATGCTTACCCGCCAGTTCGGGAAGGCGGGAATCGTTTATTATGAGTTTGCCAGAGGTATCGACAACCGTCCTGTAGAAGCGGTACGAATCCGGAAGTCGGTAGGTTGCGAGCATACGCTAGAAAAAGATATCTCCCGTAAATCCTCTGTTATCATCGAGCTTTATCACGTAGCGACCGAACTGATCGGTAGGCTGGAGCGCTCCGGATTCAAGGGAAATACGCTGACCTTAAAGGTCAAGTTTCACGATTTCAACCAAATCACGAGAAGCCTCAGCCGTCCGGAAGAGTTAACCACCTTAGATAAGATCCTTCCCTTGGCCAAGGAATTACTGAAAGAAGTGGAATACGCCGAACATCCCATCCGACTCATCGGCCTATCCGTATCCAACCCCGTAAAAGAGGAGCCTCATACGAAAGACCGTTGGGAACAATTGAGCTTTGAGTTCAGCGACTGGAAATAACACTTGCCCTAGAAGGACAGCTTCATCATAAAACGCACTCCCTTTGTCTGGATGCCCGGATGATCCTTATAGGTCAGACGCCATACATAATCCAAACGCAAGAACTTAAAGATATTCTCGATACCGACACCCGCCTCCATATAAGGAGTGGACGGATCCATCAAGTAAGAGCCCTGCGGGAATAAGAACAAGCCCTCATTCTGTCCATCGATATACGGATTATTCTTATCCGTCAAGTGGCCGAACATACCCCGGAAGGAAAAGACCTCTCTCCATTTTAACTTCTTGATCAGCGGGATACGGTTCAACAAGGCTCCGTTCATGAAATAAGTGATATCCCACGAAGCGTACTCATCGTTGATGAACTCCATCGCGTTCATATTCGTATAAGACTCCGGCTGTACCAAATACGATAAGTTGGCGTTCGGCAAGATCAACAAGGGATAAGGGGCCTTTGTCCAAACCTTACCCGCCTTAGCGAGAATATCCACATAACCGAAAGCGGAGAACCAGAAGCGTTTCTGAATACCGAGCTCCGTTTTCTGGTAATCATACGAACTGCCTAATATATCCTGGAAAGCCATCGTATGGTTCAAGGTGAATACCGGCGCGTCCAGCGTGATCGGGTAACGGTAATTACGCGTCTGATAGAATTTCTCATTCGGGGCGAAACGGAGCTTAAACTCCACTTCCGACATCCGGTACGAGTCGGCAGCCGTGACCTGGCCATCCGCACCGATACGGTCGAACGCCGCGTAACCGGTCGAGTATTCCTTGAAATTACGAAGTACCGCCCCATAAGCCCAACCGTTGTAATGCTCGCGGTAATAGGTCAGCTCCATCTTCCTTAAATAGGTGGCACGTGTATCTTTCTGCCGCTTCAAGGCCAAGAACATATTATCCTTGTTGGTATACATATACTGTTGACCTAACTGGTTAATATCATACAGGTACTCGAAACGGATAGAGTGCACGGGAAACTCCTTCCGATAATCCTTCTTATCAATAAAAGAATATTCCACGATACCATCATATTTCAACTCACGGTCTTTCGATCCATAAGCCAGATAACCATCCAAGAAAAGACGTTTGCTGAACGCCGTTGTCGTGGTTCCACCCACACGGAAGCGGGCACCCTCAATCGCGTTACCACTTATATACGTATTCATAGGGCCAAACTCGAACATACTTTTCTCCGGAATCTTACTCGTCGCTATATAGCCGGAGGTAAGGATAGAAACCACCTTCTCCGTTACATAGAAAATAGGAACGGAGCGAAGTTTCGCCATTAGCAACTCCACGTTATTCTGCTTACGGGTTCCCGCCTCGGCAGGACGATTCTCCTCCCAGAAATCCGCCGAACGCCGATAAGCCTCCACCGGTATAATAATAGGCGCGCTCTCCTCGAAGACTTTAGGATCATCCGGCTCCTCAAACGCTTGATTCGAATAGATATTCAAACGGCGGGCATACATTCCTTTCGATTTCTCCGTCAATTTGAAGTCTACGTTGATATCATCTTTCGTAATGATACGAGTCCCATCCGGGGCACGGTCGAAAGTCTGCTCAATCGTCATTCCACCGACAAAGTTCAAGTTGATCTTCTTCGGGACATTCAACTTAACCCTCTGCACGAAATAAGTAGAATCCAAGGTGATAAAAAGATGCCCCGTAAAGCCGAACGTCTCCGAAGTAAACGGAGCGAAACCCAAATCCACGCACTTCTGTCCGGCTACCTCCACCGTATCCAGCAAATAATATTTATAGAAGTTAGGCCCCATCGTAGACATAGGGCTTACGAAACGATTCAAGAACAAAGGAATATCATTCTGGAAGATATTCACTTCCCGGAATACCTCATTCAAGAACTGCTGCATGCCGTCTCGCGAGAAGACCTCATCCACACCTGCCGCTTTCGTAGCCTGAACGACCCTCTTTTCCGTCTTCGGGTCTTTACGATAATAAACGCTCTGGATTTTCTCGCGTTCGGACACCGGCAAGATCGTCTTTCCCACCTCCAACGTATCAATAAACTCCGTCAAGAAGTCAAACTTTCCCGCCTTACCATCCTTTTTCGGCTTCGGCTGGTAATCGTTCATAGCGAAGACCATCTTCTCATACTGGTCATACCTAAAATAATCATGATTACGAGGATCGTTGCTCTCCCGGCGCGCGATAGCGTTTTTGATAAAGATAACCGCGGGATTATCCTTCTTCCGATATCTCTCCTTTCCCGGCTTGATAATCACCTCCGACAAATTAACACTTGTCGGAGCTAGTTGAATCTTCAAATGCTCCGCTTTGCCCGGAACGAATTTCAATTCTTTCTCTGTATAGCCAAGGTAAGAGACCTGCAAAGCACGCACCTTCGATGAAGAGGAGAGCGTAAAAGCCCCGTCCAGATCTGTCGTAGCACCTATCGTAGTTCCCTTCAAAATTATAGCCACATAAGGCAAGGGTTCTCCCGTTATAGAATCGGTCACGATTCCCTTTATCATGTAGTTCTGACCCTTCGCTACCCAAGCGAACGCCAATAAAAGCCATATAAAAATAATTCTCTTCCCCATCAGATCAAATACCTCTTTAGAACCCCGCAAAAGTACAACAGGATCATTTATATAAATGTTCCAAAACACTTACAATATATTCCAATTAGCGATAAAACGGGCAAACACATACACGTATATACGCGACGCCCCCCACCAGTATAGGCGTGGGCCCGCATCGATACCGGCGTGAGCCAACGCCTATACCGGCGTGGCACGAACCTACGAACGACTGATCTGAAGCCCCTTATTCGATAAGCTCATCTCCACGAACCGGGCGTTCGAGTTTGGAGGAGAAAGGGTCAATATTTTCCGGATCTGAAGGGCCGCGCCGGGGTCTTTCGCTACGATATAGAGGTAACCTCCACCGCCTGCTCCCGGGAGTTTATAGCCCAAGGCATACGCCTGTATCTTGGAGATAATAGCTTCCACCGCCGCCGGATTCGTCCCGGAGTCGAGTGCCTTATTTTGTTCCCAAGTCTTGCCGACCAATTTACCGTAAGTAGCGAAGTCTCCGCATTGGATCGCCTCGTACATATCGAGCGCATGGGCTTTCATCTCGGACAAAAGACCTAAATGCGCCTCGCTATTCAAGAACATACCCCGTACGATTTCCGATAAAATATCCTTCGCCGTGCGAGTAATTCCCGTATAATAAAGCAGATGACAAGGCCGATATTCCGGATCTGTAAACAGGTACTCCGGTAGCCAACGCACCATGGGATTTTGATTGAAGCCCTCGTTCGTTTGCAATAGCTTCAAGCCATGCAATACGCCGCCATATTGATCTTGCCATCCCCCGCCGGTAGTCAGCAATTGCTCTAAAATCAAGGTACGGTTTCCGATCTCATTCTTATCCCAAGCCAAGCCGCAAAAATCAGAGATAGCGCCCAGCACGGTAGCCGCGAGGATCGAGCTAGTGCCTAAACCGGATCCCGCCGGTATCGCCGCCAATAAGGTAATCTCCAACCCGCTACCAAAAGCTTCCAACTGGGCTTCTAAAGAACCATAAGCCTCCGCCGAGAATTCCGGGACAAACCCCGCCAAGGCCAAAGCCGCTTTGGGGATGGAAAACGGAGATCCTACCTTATTATAATGACGAAGCTCGTCCCATGAAGAGATCACCTCCATCGCCCCCAAGTCGATCGAGCGAAGGATAACCGTACGGGTATCGGAAGGCTTGATATAGACTTGCAACGGGGGTTGCCCGTTTAACTCGATCGCCACGTTCACTACGTTTCCACCCGCATATAAGCAATAGGGCGGCGTATCTGTCCACCCACCTGCCAAATCGATACGTACCGGACTACGCCCCCATACGATCTGGTCCCGATAGACATTCAGACACGGCCGCTGCTTACTTCCGAGGACAGAACCGACCAGCCCCTCCCGCAACAAAGCGAAAGCCTTTTGCTCCTCCTCCTTATACGCTTCCCCCGAGATCTTCATCACTTGAGAGCGGAACATATGGTTATGGATCCTTTTCATCAACGGATGATCCTCGGGAAGGGCTTCCGGTACGATAATCTTGTCTTTGGCGAAGCTCTCAGCCGCATCCGAAAGATCCAATTGATAGAACACGCTTTTCTCATGATTGGCGGCCAATAACGACCAGTCTGTTTTACGGAAAACTTCTCGCTGAGCTACCAGACGACGTAAATTCGCCTGATCAGACAAATCATTCGCCGATAATTTCCGTGCGGAAAGCCAAATTCGCTTTCCCTCTTCCCTATCTGGCTCCGTAATCATCCAGCGTAGCGCATTTCCTAGCTCATCCACGGTCTGGCAAACCGGAAACAAAGGCGCGTTTTGTATATCCTCGCTTCCACTCAAGGCGATACCTCGCTCCGTCGCCCAAGTCAAGATAGGTTTCCCCATAAACAAGGTAGACGCATCAGACAAGGCCCCCTTAAACAAGTCATTAAAACCATAGGGCCTTGCCGCCCAATCGGTTTCCCCTATCGGGACAACGTCTACACAGACACCTTCCGGAAGGGATAAGTTCCAATTATTCTCCGGAACACCCGTTATAATTTGTTGGCTACGCAACGTCCAGTTCTCGCCGATATAACTATTCTCTATCCATAACTCCGAATTCTCGGCGGTCAATTTCTGGTGTAACACCGCATTCTGCACGAACATGGCGGGATGTGGTTTCACCTTACGCTGCATGATCGCACGTTGATCCCTCACTAAGTTCTGTACCGCCAAAGTAGAGGAGATCAACTCACGACTAGTTCCATAATGATAGAACTCCCCACCCGGAAGAGGCAAAATAGCTACAGAAAGCTGATTCAACTCCAAGTCCGTGATGCGCGGGTTCTTCCCTAAGGCTAACCCGAACTCTGCATATAGATCATACGCCTTCATCACCTTGCTGTCCGCGGTATAAGACCGTTTCGCTAATAACCGTACAGCCTTGTCGCTTAACAGCCAGATACCGATATCCATCAAGAATAAATGGCTACCCGCCAATTCCCCCAAAGTTTCCAACGAAGGCTTCTGCAACATGAAGTCCAGAATGTCCGGAGACTTACGGCTCGATACAAAAACCCCGTGATTCTTAGCCAACGAAGGCTCTACCCATAAACCGTAACAAACCACATCCACCTCGGGAATCTCCTGCAAAGGCTGGTTGGCGCGGATATATACGTCGCCACTAGCGATCAAGGTGTGAAGCGACTCCGGCGCCTTTTGCATGATCCGCTCATAAAGAGGCAATTGCAAGGACAACAAATTCTGGGATAGTCGCTGTCCTCGGGCCCAGCGAAAAACGGGGATCGGTGTCAATATCTTCCCCGATGGGGCGTATCCGGGTAAACGCCGGCTTTGCCCTCCGGCATGCAACAAGATACGCTTCTCCTGTCCGAGCCACTCCTCCATCGATACCTCCGGATCCTCACTTCGCCGGGAGGCCTCCAACAACCATGTCGTTCCTCCCCCGGACCCCAATCGGGCACCAACCGGATCCGAGGTGCAAAACCATTCCTCAGTACTTACATGCTCTATCGCATGGAAACAATCCACCAAATTTGGAGGTAAAGACAATAACTTTTTCATACCCATGATCATTCTAAGACTCCATCTTGTTTTTCGGAAAGCAAAAGTAACTTAAATTTTCCACACGGGCATCCATTAACCCTTATTATTACAATTTATATGAAGTTCAAAAACGCTCTACTTCTTTAACACACACATAAAAAAGTTTGTTTTTACTAAAACGAACTATCAATCAATCCGTTTCCAGTATCTTGGTTGTTGTTTAATTAAAAATAGGACATATGGTATATGGTTATGTAAGAGTCAGCACAGACAAGCAAACTACTGAAAACCAGCGATTCGAGATCGAGAAATTCACAAAATCGAGGAACATTAGAATCGACAGATGGGTAGATGAGACGATCAGCGGGACAAAAGTAATCGCCGAGCGCCAACTAGGTAAATTATTAAAGCAAATACGTAAGGGCGACATCCTGATCACGACAGAATTGTCACGTCTCGGACGTAATCTTATGCAAGTCATGAGCTTCCTCCATCAATGTATGGAAAGAGACATCATTGTATTTACGGTAAAGGAGGGTTACGAACTCGGAAATAACATTAACAGTAAAATCTTGGCATTCGCATTTAGCCTAAGCGCCGAAATTGAACGTAACCTAATCTCACAACGAACGAAAGAAGCGTTGGCCTGGAAAAAAATGCAAGGTACCAAATTGGGCCGCCCGAAAGGAGAGCGACCGGAGACTTACAAGTTGAAAGGCAAGGAAGAGACGATCTTGCAATATATTAAAGAACATAAAACTAAAGTATATATTAGCAAGAAACTGGGAGTAAGCCGGCAAACCTTGAGGGAATTCCTCAAGGCCCATCCGGAAATTCCACGAACATGGAAAAGAATACAGAAGGATTAACACTCAGGCCATAATTAACGAGTGTTAAATTAGCTTAGTTTAGCATACATATCGCTCGCTTATTTGTTATTCCTATTAACTTGCGAAAGAATAAGATAGAAATATACTTGGAATATCCTAAAAAACATTTCATTGGTATTCATCTATCATTCATAAAACGCCGTATGGCCGGCCTGTATTCAAAACATCAAACATTGGTTTAATCTTTTAATATAAATCTTATGGAAAAAACATTGGTTATTTTAAAGCCTTGTACCGTTCAGCGAGGGCTGATCGGTGAAATCGTAACCCGTTTCGAAAAGAAGGGACTCCGTCTGGCCGGCATGAAGATGGTTTGGCTGACTGACGAGGTCTTGAGTGAGCACTACGCCCACCTAAAAGAAAAACCTTTCTTCCAACGGATCAAGGACGCGATGAGTGTATGCCCGGTAGTCGTATGTTGCTGGGAAGGGGTAGATGCCATACATGTAGTAAGAACTTTGGCCGGCGCTACCAATGGTAGAAACGCCGCTCCCGGTACGATACGGGGAGATTATAGTATGAGCGTACAAGAGAATATCGTGCACGCATCAGACTCACCGGAGACAGCCGAGATCGAATTGAAACGCTTCTTCAAGGATGAAGAGATATTCGATTATGAGCAGAGAAACCTATTGAGTCTTTATGCCAATGACGAGTTTTAAATAAAAAAGAATAGCCGGAAACGAGAGAAATCATTCTCACCTTTCCGGCTCTCATATTTAGGAACCAACATCCTATTCTCCCGAACTGAATGAACAACCTAATTACTAATCTAAAAATCTAATACCATGAAAAACACACTACTATATCTATAACAGAGCATCCCAACAAAATGTTTAAGAGATTTGGCAAACATTACCAGATCACCCTTTATTCAATTTTCCAATCCTTCAATGTAGGCCTCTCACTATCAAAATTGATAGCAACCTTTGCGATGGGGAGGTCACAGGCGGCATCAGCCGTCGCATCCAACTTCAGTTCCATAATATAAAGCGTTGTGGGAGTACGCAATGCCACATCCACACGGCCCCGGGGAGTATGCACCTCCACATCCATATAATAACCTATCAAGGTGAACATCAAATAGAGCATCTGCTGGTAATGCCCCTCGTAATGCGTGTTGTCGCAATAAGGAACAGTTGAAAGGACGGTCTGCCTCAAACGCAAGGCCTCATTCATATTTCAAACGGAAACAAAGGTAAAAGATACTATCCACACTACCTTACGCTAGGATGGTGGCTTACCCATCGGTTTATCAAAGATAAGTTACCGAGACAAATCGCTCAGCATAATACAAATAGTGGAATACAAATTTGGGACCTCCTTTTGAAGACTATAAAGTATCACGCTCGCATCGATATCAAAATAATGATGGACAATGATATCTCTCATGCCTTTAATATCCTTCCAGTTTACAGCCGGATATTTAAGAAGCAATTCCTTATTCGTTATTTTGTCTAGATTTTTGATAGCCTCACCTACAGCGACAAGTTTCATACAAACACTATCCAATAGAATCATACCGGACTCATTCATATAAAAATCATCAACCGTATGAATATGCGAAGTTCTTGCCATTATCATTGAAAGAGTATCCTTTATCTGCGATAAGGTATCCAAGGCCAACTCTGTATCAAACATAGATTCCCTCCTTCTCTATACGTTTACGGAGCAACTCATTCATCCGGTCTCTAAGACGGATGATATCCACTGGACTTCCCAACAGTTCTTCCAATTCATTTTTCAAATGGGAGAGAGAGAAAAGCCCTCGCGCCTCACCCTCGTAATAAATGTCCACATCACTACTTTCCGTTTGTTGATTGCGAGCCAAAGAGCCAAAGATACCCATCCTCAAGATTCCGTACTTTTCGCCTTGACGCATCTTGAAGTCCCTTAATAACGCTATGATCTCTTGTCTCGATTTCATAAGAAAGTGCTTGCTATCAATAGAATATTGACAAAGAAACAAATAAATATCCAATTACGCAATGATTGGCAAATAAATGACGGCTTACTTACCATTTAACCTCGAATAAACCTTTTATAAAGTAACGAGCGAAAGTTATTGGGGAGAAGACGAGTCACCAAACGAATACTAGTATTTCTTATTAAAGAGCAAAAACCGATAAAACCCATCCTGTAAAACAGCGTCTGTAACCTCACCTCCGTTACGGCATATCTCCATCCTCCCCTCCGCTTAAACATATCTGGAGAAAAACGGAAAAAGAGTAAACTCTCTTGAATATTATAAAATCGAGCACCATTCATCAACATCCGTACCCATAGGAAATAATCTTCAAACAAAGGAAAATGTTTATATCCCCCCGATTTCAGTACAGCCGATTTCCGAAACATCACTACCGGATGATTTACCGGACATCTCTTTTTAGCAAATTCAAAAATATCTGCATGTTCCTCTGGTACTTTCCGCGCGGAAAGAACATTTGAAAACTCACCCTCGAACTCGTCGATCCAAGCCCCCACTACATCCAGCTCCGGATATTCCCGAAATATCGCCAACTGTTTTTCAAAACGATCCGGCTTGGCGATATCATCCGTGTCCATACGAGCCACGAGATCATACGAGCAATGCTTCAACCCCTCATTCAAAGCTTTCCCTAAACCTAGATTTTCCGCCAAAGGGATCACCTTCATTTCAAGATACCGATCCGTGAACTCTTTTACGACCGCATACAATTCATCGGTCAAAGGTCCATCCTCCACCAAGATAACCTCGGTAGGCAATAACGTTTGCGCAAAGACACTCTCCAGACTTTGGCATAGGAATAATGCGCTCTCCTTGTGGTATAAGGAAAGCAATACAGAAAATGATTGCATAAAATATTAGAAAAATGTATTAAGTAATGATTAAAAAAACAAGTTGGTACACATTATACCGTTTTAATGAGGTAAAATATTTCATACCAAGACAGTAACTATGGTAATGCAAAGTATAAACATTACCCTTTTCTCAATATCGTTTTATAAACAAATTCCTTCAGTTCTACTGGCATAAAAACAAAAGCCGTAATAGCCACCATGTTACGAAGGTACGTAAAATTACCAATCATACCATTGGCCACCATGTAGCGATTCATGATGTGCCAACTGTAAACCACCAATCTAGCGTCCCCGCTATTTATCAAGCAGTTACACAAGTTGTATATTTAAAAAAGTGATTTTGATGCAATATTTTGTTTATGCAACATCTGTTCTCTCCGTATTGAGGGGCTCATAGTTGCATGGTAGAAATGATTCATCGGCTTGCTTGCCAAACATGAATCTGGTAAGTATATCTTCTATGTATTCTCCGAAGTTTATGTTATTTAATTTACAGCTTTCAAGTAAGCCGAACATAAACGCTATGTTTTGTGCGGCGAAATGGCTGCCTGTATGTAACCAGTTACGACGA
>JAQVCX010000100.1 GCA_028689545.1 Parabacteroides sp. | reverse complement strand
TCCGTGGGCGTTGACGGATTCGAACCGCAGACCCTCTGCTTGTAAGGCAGATGCTTTGAACCAGCTGAGCTAAACGCCCGAGATTTTTTCGGTATAATAATAAATTGAAAGTGGGCGTTGACGGATTCGAACCGCCGACCCTCTGCTTGTAAGGCAGATGCTCTGAACCAGCTGAGCTAAACGCCCGAAATTCTTTCGGTGGAATAATAAATTTAAAGGTGGGCGTTGACGGATTCGAACCGCCGACCCTCTGCTTGTAAGGCAGATGCTCTGAACCAGCTGAGCTAAACGCCCTTTAAACTTATTTTTCGTTCGCTTTATCTCTCTAAAGCGCTGCAAAGATACGGCTTTTTTTATTACCTCCAAATGTTTTGACGAAAAAATGCGAAGAAATATGAGGATTATTTTTGTGGCCTCTTTTGGGTCTCTCAATGAAACCTAGGAGGATCTCCTTTTATTGTGCTGATAAGTAGGCTGTTTATCAGAGCGTTATAGGGGGCATAAGTGAATGACTAGTGGCTTCCCAAACCGTAAGCTGTTCACTAGGGGTAGCCGTAAGCTTACGGCTTGGGAAGTGAATAACTAACGGCTTGATAAGTGAAAAACCTACCACTTGGGATGCCTTTTATGATCGGCAAAATCAAGTATGCGCAAATTTGATTTCATCGATCGATATTCGTCTGCAGGGCGACCGCGTCAAAATCGACATTGTGGTTGGATATGTATGCGTCATCATATTGTTTATTGTATATTTCTTGAAAACTGGTCACCTAGTAATCCGCTTTACTATCTATAGAAATCACGATTACTATCTATAGTAATTCGAAATACTATCCATAGAAATCGCTCCCTTTATCGGCTCTATTTTGTTATCGACTGATTATTAAGCAGGTAGGCCACACCTTCAATATAGGGGACTTATTGTATTTTTTAAGGATTCAATTAGATGCGGTTGTCCGGGTGATAGTATTGGGCGGAAAGTGAAGCAAGAGAGCGATTGTCTTAAAAAGGGGGCATTTAGTTAAAAATAACGGTTGCCTATCTTATTATTCGATGGAAAAGACTTAACTTTGCACCTCTATATTAATAATGTATATGGTATTATCGACACTGACTGCTATTTCGCCCGTGGATGGGCGATACAGAAATAAGGCTGAGAATCTGGCGGCTTATTTTTCAGAATACGCACTTATCAAGTATAGGGTGCGAGTTGAGATTGAGTATTTTATTACTCTATCTGAGTTTCTTCCGCAATTAAGCGAGTTAAATGCGGTGGAAGTAAAAGAGGGGCTCCGGAAGATTTATCAGGAGTTTACGGAGGAGGACGCTTTGCGTGTGAAGGAGATCGAGAGCGTGACAAACCACGATGTGAAAGCGGTGGAGTATTTTATTAAGGAAAAAACAAATCATTTCCTTGCGGAGAAGTACCACGAGTTTATTCATTTTGGATTGACCTCGCAGGATATAAATAACACGTCCGTGCCTTTATCTATCAAGGACGCTTTGCAGGAGGTGTATTATCCGGGCTTGGAAGAGGTGATCGGCATCGTGAAGAAATATGCCGAGGAATGGATGAATATCCCGATGTTGGCCAAGACGCACGGACAGCCGGCCTCCCCGACTCGTTTGGGTAAGGAGGTGATGGTCTTTGTTTATCGTTTGGAGCAACAGCTGGCTTTGTTGAAGGCTGTTCCTATCTCCGCTAAATTCGGTGGCGCTACGGGTAACTTCAACGCGCATCATGTTGCGTATCCGGAATATGACTGGAGGGCGTTCGGTAATAAGTTCGTTAGCGAGGCGTTGGGCTTGAAGCGTGAGGAATGGACTACCCAGATCTCTAATTATGACAACCTGGCCGCGATCTTCGACGGCTTGAAGCGTATCAATACGATCTTGATCGACTTGAACCGTGACTTCTGGCAATATATCTCCATGGAGTATTTCAAGCAAAAGATCAAGGCGGGTGAGATCGGATCGTCCGCTATGCCACATAAGGTGAACCCGATTGATTTCGAGAACGCCGAGGGCAATCTGGGGATCGCTAACGCTATTTTAGAGCATTTGGCCACGAAATTGCCGGTATCTCGTTTGCAGAGAGACTTGACGGATTCCACCGTGTTGAGAAACGTGGGTGTGCCTTTGGCGCATATAGAAATCGCCTTCAAGAGCTTAACAAAAGGCTTGGGTAAGTTGTTATTGAACGAGAACGCCCTGAATAGGGATTTGAATAATTGCTGGGCGGTGGTAGCCGAGGGCATCCAGACGGTGTTACGCCGCGAGGGTTATCCGAAGCCTTACGAGGCATTGAAAGCCTTGACACGTACGAACCAGACGGTTACGGAGCAATCTATCAAGGAGTTTATCGAGACCTTGAATGTTAGCGATCGGATTAAAGATGAATTAAGGGCTATAACGCCTCATAATTATACAGGAATTTAGTGATAATACGGGTAGCCGTGAGGCTACCAAGTTTTAACCATTGTTTAATTTATAACAAATGAGTACAGAAGAAAGAGATGAGTCTCAACCGCGTCCAAAAAAAGTGATACCAAGTATCAGACGGGAAAACACAGATCAAGAAGGTGAAAGAAGACCTTACAATCAGGGGTATAATAGACCTGAGGGTAGCTATGAACGTAGACCGTACCGGTCTTATGGAGATAATAGCCGTCCTTCATACGAGGATCGTCCGAGCCGTCCGCGCTCTTACGATAATAATCGTGAAGGTGGGTATAGTAACAATCGTGAAGGCGGGTATGGAAACAGCCGTGAAGGCGGGTATGGTAGCAACCGCGAGGGGGGCTATGGAAATAGTCGCCCGTCTTATGGCAACAACCGTGAAGGTGGCTACAACAGTGGCCGCTCGTCTTATGGAAATAACCGCCCGTCGTATGGGAATGGGGGAGGACAATACAATCGTCCGTCTCGTCCTAATTATGATGGATCGGCAAAGGCTTATTCCGCTAATCCTTCCGGCGAGGGAATGTCTGCGGATGGTTTGAAGAAAAGAAGACCTAGAGTAGGTGATACCCCGGTTGATTACAATGATTCACGTTCAAGTGGTGGAGACGGTTACGCACCCAGACGCCCGTATGGTAACGATAACTCCTATGGCGGTAATCGTCAAGGAGGAGGTGGATATGGAAATAATCGCCGTCCTTCTTACAATAATAATCGCCGTCCCGGTGGAGGTGGTGGTTACCAAAGACCGCAAGGGTACAACGTACGTCCGAAACAGATCAAGTATAAGGAAGTCTTGGCAGACCCGAACGAACCGATCCGTTTGAACAAATTCTTATCTAACGCTGGTGTTTGCTCTCGTCGTGAGGCGGATGAGTTTATCCAGAAAGGGGCTGTTAAGGTAAACGATGTCGCGGTAACGGAATTGGGTACTAAGATTACTCGTCAGGATATTGTTACATTCAACGAGAAGCTGGTTCAGATCGAGAGCAAGGTGTATATCGTATTGAACAAGCCGAAGAACTGCGTAACAACATCTGATGATCCTCAAGAACGCTTGACGGTGATGGATTTGGTGAAGAACGCTTGCCAAGAACGTATTTATCCGGTAGGCCGTTTGGACCGTAACACGACAGGTGTCTTATTATTGACAAACGATGGTGATCTGGCCTCTAAGTTGACTCACCCTTCTTTCAAGAAGAAGAAGATCTACCACGTGTGGTTGGATAAGAGCGTGGCTATCGAGGACATGGAGAAGATCGCCAATGGCCTTGAGCTTGAGGATGGAGAGATCCATGCGGACGCGATCAGTTATGCTAGCGAGGAGGATAAGAGCCAGGTGGGTATCGAGATCCATTCCGGCCGTAACCGTATCGTACGCCGTATCTTCGAATCGCTGGGATATCACGTGACGAAATTGGATCGTGTCTATTTCGCCGGTTTGACCAAGAAAAACTTAGGCCGCGGTAAATGGCGTTACTTGAATGAAAGAGAAGTGAACGCTCTTCGGATGGGAGCTTTCGAATAAATAATTTTAGAGTATAGCCGGTTGAGAATACCGGCTAACTTTTTATACTATATTCTTTATAGAAAAAACGATACAGATGGAAACAATTAAACGAACAAGAATTGTAGATGTGCTGAAAAGCGACGCTTTCGGTACTACCGTGAACGTGAAAGGATGGGTGCGCACCCGCCGTGGTAGCAAACAGGTGAATTTTGTCGCCTTGAATGACGGTTCTACAATCAATAATGTTCAGATCGTTGTGAATGTGGATGAATTGGGTGATGAGTTCTTGAAACCGATTACCACGGGAGCTAGTATCAGCGTGAACGGTATCTTGACGCAATCCCAAGGCAAGGGACAAAGCGTGGAGATACAGGCTACCGAGATTGAGATTTTTGGTACGGCTGATCCCGCTACTTATCCGTTGCAGAAAAAAGGACACTCCATGGAGTTTTTGCGTGAGATCGCTCACTTGCGTCCTCGCACGAATACGTTTGGCGCTATATTCCGTATTCGTCATAATATGGCTTACGCTATCCATAAGTTTTTCCATGATAGAGGCTTTTTCTATTTCCATACGCCGATCATCACGGCTTCCGACTGTGAGGGTGCCGGACAGATGTTTCAAGTTACTACCAAGAATTTGTACGACTTGAAAAAGGATGAGAACGGTTCTATCATTTATGAGGACGATTTCTTCGGCAAACAGGCTAGCTTGACGGTTTCCGGACAGTTGGAGGGCGAGTTGGCCGCTACGGCTTTGGGACAGATTTATACGTTTGGCCCTACGTTTCGTGCCGAGAACTCTAATACGCCTCGTCACTTGGCGGAATTCTGGATGATTGAGCCGGAAGTCGCTTTCAATGATATCACGGACAATATGGAGTTGGCCGAGGATTTCATTAAATATTGCGTACAATGGGCGTTGGATAACTGTATGGAGGATATCAAGTTCTTGAACGATATGTTCGATAAGGAATTGATCGCGCGTCTGGAAGGGGTTTTGAAAGACTCATTCGTTCGCTTGCCGTACACTGAAGGAATCAAGATCTTGGAAGAGGCTGTAGCTAAAGGACATAAATTTGAGTTCCCTGTTTATTGGGGTGTGGATTTGGCTTCCGAGCACGAACGTTTCTTGGTGGAGGATCACTTCAAGCGTCCGGTAATCTTAACGGATTACCCGAAAGAGATAAAGGCTTTCTATATGAAGCAAAACGAGGATGGAAAGACGGTACGCGCCATGGACGTATTATTCCCGAAGATCGGAGAGATCATCGGTGGTTCCGAGCGTGAGGCCGACTATGATAAGCTGATGGCTCGTATTAACGAATTGGATATCCCGATGAAGGATATGTGGTGGTACTTGGATACTCGCCGTTTTGGTACGGTACCTCACTCTGGTTTCGGCTTGGGCTTTGAGCGTCTCTTGTTGTTCGTAACGGGTATGGGAAATATCCGCGACGTGATACCTTTCCCGCGTACACCGAATAACGCTGAGTTCTAATAACACTTAGTGATCATGATAAAAAGGGTCCGTAATCGGTTTCAACCGGATTACGGACCCTTTTCGTATTAAGAGTCCCTGTTTCCTGTTTAATCGTCGTCGTCCAGATCGATAGGGATTTGCCTTTTGAATGCCTCCTTAAAGGATATAAGCGATTCGGTACGAGCCAAGCCCAATGGTTGCAGCTTGTTGTGGATGATACTTAGCAAATGCTGGTTGTTCTTCGCGTATATCTTTATAAACAGGTCATATTGCCCCGTTGTATAATGGCATTCCACGACTTCCGGGATCTGCAGCAGCGCATCGGTGACGCTTGGGAATTGTCCGGGAGACTTTAGGAATAACCCCATATAGGCGCAAGTTTCATATCCTACCTTCGTGTTATCTACGATGAATTCCGAGCCTTTGATAACCCCTAAGTTGGTCAGCTTTTGTATGCGTTGATGGATAGCCGCTCCAGATACGTTACATTCCCTCGCTACTTCCAAAAAGGGCATACGAGCGTTGCCGATGATTAATTTAAGAATCTTCTCGTCTAGTTCATCTAGTTGATGATGTGCCATATATTCAGTATATTTGTATAATCGTTAGATTGTATCTTTCAATTTAATACAAATATAATGATAATCTTATAATCACCTATAGATTGTGGTTGATTATTTTGATTTTGTAAGTATTCTTTATTTAGTTATTAAGTCTTTCTTTTTATGAGCGCAAATCAAGTAATAAGTAGTAAGCCTGTCCGGGAGATGACCGATCCTTTATTGGATCTAGTGGAGAAAACATATGATAGTTCTTTCCCCGAGGAGGAGCGTCGTGACTTCTCTTTGGTGCGTAGGCTTTTGGCGGAAGATAGCCGTTTCGAGATGTATGCCTTGCTGCGGGAGGGTATTTACGTTGGTTTCATCACCGGGTGGCAATTTGAGGGTTTTGTGTATGTGGAGCATTTTGCGATCGATGAGTCCGCCCGTAATGGGGGTATCGGCGCGAAAGCGATGACAAGCTTTTTAGCCCTCCATGAGGATCCGGTTGTCTTAGAGGTGGAAATGCCAGCGGATGAGATGAGCAAACGCAGGATCGGTTTTTATGAACGTCTGGGGTTTGTCTTGGATCACCATGTATATTTCCAACCTCCCTATCGTAAGGGAGAGGCGTTTTTGGAAATGCGTTTGATGACTCATGGAGCGCTTGATCTGGAGCGATCTTTTGAGCGGGTTAAAATCCTTATACACCAAAACGTTTATGGGGTGAAATAAAAAAAGGGCGGGAAATGAATCCCGCCCTTTTTTATAATGTTATATCTGAATAATTATTGCTCTACACGTTGTGATGCGGAATAACTAATCTTCAATGCGTATGCTTCACGAAGAGCCTGCTTGATGTCTGTGATTGTTCCCATCTTCGTCTCTTTATCAGCCTTGATAGAAACTGTCATAAACGGTTGATCCTCTTCTTTCATACTAGACTTCTCCTGTGCGATGTAGTCTTGTATTTCCGAAGTCTCAGCAAAAGCGTCGTTCAGCTGGATACGAGTCTCAGAACCCATCTTCGCTCTCAAGTCTTTAGTAGGCTTACCCACATAGATGAAAGTTACTAGAGATTTCTTTTCCAACTTTTGAAGCTCTGTCGCCTGTGGAGCATGGAATTCCACTTTCAATGTTACCTCACGCATGGATGTTACCATCATGATGAAGAACAAGAAAGCAAACACCAAGTCAGGTAATGATGATGTATTCAATTCGGGCATTTCACGACCGCCCGCTTTACTAAACTTTCCCATTACTTTTTACCTCCATAATTTTTAGGTTCAGCCTCAGAGATCTTCTGCGGATAAATCATTTGTACAGCCTTTTGTTGCTCTTCATCCAAGTCAGCGAATATCTTACCGAACTTCTTTCTGGAAACATCGTTTCTCAATTCGTTGTAAGCGGATGCGATCTCATTCTGAACGTTGATGTATGCTTGATATTCAGTACCACGGTCATTCTGCAAGGAGATTACGTGATTCTTTGTAACCATCATCTTTCCATAGAAAGGAACATCAACTTCTACTTTCTCAGGCTTATGCTCGTCGTTAAAAGGATTATCAATGAAATCCTTGATCTTTTCTTTCAATTGCTTGATGTCGATGAATTGATCACCGCAGAGAATCTGGTTGTTGCTGTTAATCAAAACAACTAGTAGATTTCTCTTTTTGATGTCAACATCTGTATCATTCTTCTGATCTTTAGGTACAGGAGGTGGCAAACGTCTTGCTAAACCTTTATCTGTATCCATGGATGTAGTAATAAGGAAGAAGATAAGCAACATGAAAGCAATATCGGCCGAGGAAGAACCATTGATACCCGGCGTCTTTCTTTTCTTACCCATTTCTTTCTTGTTTTATCAATTCGTTATTACTATTATTTACCCATGATTCTCTTAACTGATCCCCAAACTACACAAGCTACGATCAATACCATTAATACGACAGTTGACCAGATCCACATATCTGTAATTTTCAACCAGTTTGATGTATTGTAAACTTGAGAGTCTGCGTTCAAACCTGCTAACGGAGTTCCGTCGCCCGTTGCGTAAGTGACAAACAAAAGCGCGAAGAAACAAACGATAACCGCTAATGAAGACAGGGCTGATTTCGCGTCTGTTTTCAATAAAGTTACAAATTGCCAGATAGCAAATAATACCGTACTGATAATTGTAACGAATGATAAGATAGTTGTCCAGTTAAGTAGCAAGCCGGTGTAAATCGGCTCTTTCATTTCAGCGGCGGGGTCTACGACACCACCTGCGAAAAACATTACCAAGGTAACAATACTGATAACAGAGCATATCAATAATGTCCAACTTGATATTTTTCTTATTTTAGTAACTGCCATAATTCTTTATTATTTTTTGAATTTGACGTTGTATTTGATAACTAAGTCAAGTAATGTGATAGAAGCATCTTCCATTTGGTTCAAGATAGCCTCTAGTTTGCTCAATAAATAGTTATAAAATACCTGAAGGATCAAGGCTACAACCAAACCACCGATTGTTGTAATCAAGGCTACTTTCATACCACCTGCTACAACCGTCGGGCTGATATCACCAACTTGCTCGATTTTATCGAACGCCATAACCATACCAACAACTGTTCCCAAGAATCCTAATGACGGAGCCATCGCGATAAACAATGTTACCCAAGAAAGGTTCTTCTCTAAAAGACCACCTTGAACACCACCGTAAGAAACGATTGATTTCTCAACTACGTCGATACCTTGATCGATTCTCATCAAACCTTGGTAAGCGATAGAAGCGATAGGGCCTCTGGTGTCACGAGCGATTGCTTTAGCGCCTTCAACATCACCTTTGTCTAGAGCATCTTCGATACCTTTTAATAATTTCGTGGAATTTGTTTCAGCTAAGTTTAAGTAGATAATTCTCTCCAAGCAGAATGCTAAACCGAATATCAAAGCGATGGCAACTAAACTCATGAAGTCTGCACCACCTTCAATAAACTTAACTTTTAACGCTTGATATAAACCTCCTTCAACTGCTGTTTCTGCAGTTTCGGCAGCTTCTTGCGCAAATACTACGGAAGAGACTCCAAGAGCGCATAGGCTCATGAATGTTTTTACGAAATACTTTTTCATTGTGTGTTTAATTTTTAAGATTAATAATTCTCTTATTTGTTTTTATTTTATTGTTAATTCAATCATGGTATTCTACACCGCGGAGAGAGCGGGATTCGAACCCGCGAAACCCTTTAGGAGTTTACACGCTTTCCAGGCGTGCCTCTTCAACCACTCGAGCATCTCTCCAATTTATTCGTCTAGCCTCTTCTAAAACGACCGCAAAATACGAAAAAAATCCCATATGCAATCTTTTCAGTGCACAAATCTATAGTTTTTGCTTGACATATGCACAATATCCGTGAAATAAATTTTGACTTCTTACGAAAAAAAGTGTCTATATGGGTTTATTTACGCTTTTAAACAATTCTAATGTGTTTTTTCGAGTGGCTTTTACGGTTTCCTCTAGCGTGAGGCCGAAAGTTTCCGCCACTTTCTCGGCCGTCTTCCATAGGTAAGTAGGCTCATTGCGTCTACCTCTGTAGGGAACTGGCGAAAGATAGGGGGCGTCTGTTTCCAAGAGAACCTTTTCTATGTTCGTTTGCCGGATGACTTCGGATAGTTTTGAATTTTTAAAGGTAACGACTCCGTTAATCCCGATCTTGAAGTTGGGCAGTCTCTTTATTTCTTCCAGTTCCTCGGGCGTTCCGGTGAAACTATGGAATACGCCCTTTAGTCTTTCCGCCCCGACTTTATGGATGCACTCCAGTGCCTCCGGATACGCGTCGCGGGTATGGATGGCTACGGGCAGGTCCAGATCGATGCTCCAACGCAGTTGTTCCTCGAAAACGATTTGTTGTTCCTTCCGGTAAGTCTTATCCCAATATAGATCGATCCCGATTTCGCCGATACCGCAATAGGCGCGTTTCGACAGGTAGGATTCCGTTTGCCGTAGGGTATCGATATAATCGCTACCCACGCTGGTTGGATGCAATCCCATCATGGGGAATGCGAACTCGGGGTATCGATCGCACAAATCGTGCATCCGGCCAATCGTCGTTAGGTCTACGTTGGGCAGGAGCAGGGTGTCGATACCTGAGTCTTTCGCTTTTTGCGCCAGTTCGTCTTGTTCCGGATCGAAGTCCTCCAGATATAAATGGCAATGTGTGTCTATTAACCTCATGGATTAAGATTGTCTATGCATTAAATGATCGCAAACCTCTTTTAGGATCGTTAGTTTTTCCGGGGCTACTCGCAAGGCGTTCAAGTTTTCTATGGACGCGTCGTAATAGGCCTGGATCTTGTTTTCTGTCAGTTGTCTTAGTTTCAATTCGTCGTAAATAGAGGTGAATGCCTGTATCTTTTGAGCCGGGTCGAATTCTTTTTTATCCATCCAGCTACGGAGAGTTTCCTCTTGTTCTTTATTAGCCAGCCTGAGCGCGTTGATCAATAGGAATGTTTTCTTGTTGCAAAGGATATCGCCGCCAATGTTTTTCCCGAAAGTGGCGGTGTCACCATATACATCTAATAAATCATCTTGCAGTTGAAACGCCAGTCCGATATTGATACCAAAGGCATATAAGTTGTCCGCGTCTTCCCGCGAGGCACCTCCTAGGAGGGCACCCGTCTTGAGGGCGCAGGCTAGTAGTACGGCTGTCTTTAGCCGGATCATCTCGATGTATTCTTCCTCGCCCACATCCATGCGAGACTCGAATTCCATGTCGAATTGCTGGCCGCCGCATATTTCCGCCGCAGTTCGTGTGAATAAGTCCAATACTTGCCGGAGGTGGTCGGGTTCCGTAGATCCTATTAATTGATAAGCCGCTATCAGCATCGCGTCGCCGGAGAGGATCGCCGTATTGGCATTCCATACCTTGTGTACGGTAGGTTTGTTCCTTCTTTTATCGGCTTCGTCCATCAAGTCATCGTGCAGCAAGGTGAAGTTGTGGAAAACTTCCAGGCCTAAAGCTGGCTTGATCGCGTTCTCTATACTATTGTTATAGATGTTGCATGCCATCAACGTTAACGCGGGACGTATCCTTTTTCCTCCGAGGGACAAGATGTACTCTATCGGCTCGTATAAGCTCTTGGGAGGATTGGTGAATTGTAGTTGTGAGATCTCACTTTCTATTTTCTGGAGTATATTCTCGAATGCTAACATAGTCGTATCTATTAATGGAGTTCTGAAATAAAAAAAAGGCTGCGGGAATAGAGCAGCCTTTTTTGATATGTTTAATGTTATACTATTGCAATCTGAACGTGATAGGCACAGTATACTTAACACGTACTGGTTTACCTCTCTGCTTACCCGGAGTCCATTTAGGCATGGTACCGATCACACGAAGAGCCTCTTTATCCAATGAGGGGTCTACACCACGTAATACCTCCGCGTCTACAACCGTACCGTCTCTGTTTACCACGAACGCGCAGATTACACGACCTTGGATACCGTTTTCTTGTGCGATTACCGGATACTTGATTGATTTAGCGATAAACTTAAGCAACTCAGAGTCTCCTCCGGGGAACTTCGGCATTTCCTCTACAACCGTAAAGATCTGTTGCGCTGATTCCTCTTCTTCCTCTACCACTGCGGGCGGAGTGTAAACGGCTGTTTGGGCCTCTTGCTGGTTATCCTCTGAAGATAAGATATCTTGTTGTTCCAACTCAACGTCGTCTTCCACAACGTTCAATACTTCGGTTACAACGGGTGCTGGGGGAGGAGGAGGGGGAGGAGGCGTATTCTCCGGTCTCGTGATTTCCACTTCTTCCTCGGCGATGATGTCTGCTACACCATCACTTGCCTGAACGATCTGTATGTCGCGCGTGCTCCATTCGAAGCCCACGAACAAGACCGCTAAGCCCACTACGAATCCCATAAGGATGCTCATGGTCTTACCTTTTTCAAGGTCCGCTTTCGGTGATTTTTTAATTTCCATACGTTTATAATAATTTATAAGTGTTTTTCACTTCTGCAAAAATACGAATTATTTCCTATATCAAACAAAAAAAGAGAGTGATAATATACCTTTTTGGTATTTTTCCCGTTTCTGTTAATGTGAAATCCGTATTTCTGAGATTTGCGGGTGTAAAGTAAAAACATTTTTCCGAATTAATGTATCTTTGAACGATCTTTTGTATGAAAATATGAGAAATAAACTATTTATACTGATTTTATTCGCCGTTACACTGTCTGTCTCAGCGCAAAACGGGAGCGAGGCGTATACTTTCTTGCGTATTCCTACCTCTACCCGGGCTAACGCCTTGGGGGGGCATACCGTGGCGTTGGTAGAGAGGGATCCTTCGCTCATCTTCCATAATCCGGCGTTGCTAGGCGCGGAGATGGATGGGATGATCAATTTGAATTATATGAATTACATCTCGGATATCAACGTAGGCAGTGCCTTGTTTACGAAAGCGCACGGCGAGAAAGGGGCTTGGGGCGTAGGCGCTACGTTTATAAGCTATGGTGATATAAGGGAGGTGTTGCCGGATAATGTCGTAACCGGGGCGAGCCTGGCGGCGAAGGATATCAGCGTGAATGGTTTCTACTCCCGCGACTTGAGCGAGCGCTGGCGGGGTGGGTTATCGTTGAAGTTCTTGTATTCGGGGCTGGCGGATTATACCTCTATCGGTTTATGCGTGGACGCGGGATTGAGCTATTATAATTCGGATAAGGGCTTTTCCTTTGGTTTCGCCTTGAAGAATATTGGCGCGCAACTGAAGGCTTACGAGGATGAGCGGCAAAAGATGCCTTGGGATATCCAGCTGGGTATCACGCAGAAGATGGCGCATGCCCCGATTCGTTTTTCCTTGACGGCCCAATACTTGAACCGTTGGAAGTTCGATTCTATCGATAATACGGATAAAGAGTACGGCGGGGATTCTTTCTTCAAGTCGTTGGCGAAGCATTTTATCATCGGCGTGGATTTTATCCCGTCCGAGAACTTCTGGGTGGGCGTAGGATTCAACCCGAAGGTCAATATGGATATGAAGTTGAAAGGCGGGGGAAGTTTCTCCGGCTTCTCGG
>JAQVCX010000188.1 GCA_028689545.1 Parabacteroides sp. | reverse complement strand
CCTCGGTCTCGCCGCTATTCGAAAGCGCCAGGATAAGGTCATCTTTAGTGACACGCCCGAGGTCGCCATGCAAAGCCTCCGCCGGATGCAGATAGAGCGACGGAGTACCGGTCGAAGAGAGCGTGGCTGATATCTTCTGCGCGATGAATCCGGGCTTTCCCATCCCGGTCACTATGATGCGGCCTTTCACTTTATAGATGAGGTTTACGATCTTGCCGAAATTGGCGTCCACCCTGGGTATCAGGTCGGCTATCGCGTCGCTCTCCATCTTCAAGACTCTTCTGGCTATGGCTCCGGGCATTATCTGGCGGCCCTTTCTATCTTCATGAGTTTTATTAACAATCCTTCAAGCTCGCTGAGGCGTACCATATTCGGCCCGTCACTGAGAGCGCTGTCGGGTTCTTCATGGACCTCCAGGAAGACTGCGTCGGAGCCGCACGTCACCGAAGCCATAGCGAGATACGGAATATACTTCCGTTCGCCGCCGGACTTTTCGCCCATGCCTCCCGGCGACTGCACCGAGTGAGTGGCATCGTATACGACGGGATACCCCAGTTCTTTCATTATCAGAAGCGACCTGAAATCGCTCACGAGCGTATTGTATCCAAAGGAGACCCCGCGCTCGGTAAGCAGTATCTTCCTGTTACCGGCGGACTCTATCTTCTTAATGACGTACTTCATATCCCACGGCGCAAGGAACTGCCCTTTCTTAATATTTACAACCTTGCCGGTCCCGGCCGCTGCCAGTATCAGGTCGGTCTGGCGGCACAAAAACGCCGGTATCTGGATCACGTCCAGGACTTTTGAAGCCTCCTTGACCTCTTCTATTGAATGCACGTCGGAAAGCACGGGCAGGTTCAATTCCTCTTTCACTCTCTTAAGTATCTTAAGCCCATTTTTGATCCCCGGCCCCCTGTATGACGAGACCGAAGTCCGGTTTGCCTTATCATAACTCGCCTTGTATATAAAGGGGATGCCGACCTTTTTGGCTATCGCTCTCAGGGACTTGGCATGACGCAACGCACTGGCCTCTGACTCTATCACGCAGGGCCCGGCTATCAGCGCCAGGGGGTTACCTCCGCCTATCCTGATCTTGCCTGCAACAACTTCTCTTGTCATGATATCAAGCCTCGCGTTCGCGCAAGAGAGCCTCTTCCGCTCTCTTCAGGTCTTCCGGCCTATCCACGCCGATGGTATCAAATTTAGTCTCGACCACCTTGATCTTGTATCCGTATTCGAGCGCCCTCAACTGTTCCAATTTTTCCGCGGCCTCCAGGGACGAATACGGCAATTTCTTGAACGTGAACAAGAAATCTTTCGTAAAAGCATATAGTCCGATGTGCTTATAATAAACCGGCCTCTTCTTCGGATCCGTCTCGTTCGTCCTGTTATAAGGTATCGAGTATCTCGAAAAATAGAGCGCGTAACCGTTCTTATCGACTACCACCTTAACGACGTTCGAATTGGTAAGCTCCGAATCATCGTCTATCTTCTTGATGATGGTGGCCATCTGGGCGACCTTCTCCTCCTGGAGGGCCATCACGAGGCTATCGATCATAATGGGCTTTATGAGCGGTTCGTCTCCCTGTATGTTAACGACTTTATCAACGTCCATGGCATTGACCACCTCGGCGAGGCGATCGGTACCGGACGGCTGATTCGGAGAAGTGTAAACAGCTTTGCCGCCGAAATCTACGACGGCCTTCAAGATGCGCTCATCGTCGCAAGCCACGATCAGGTCATCCAGCGTCCTGGCCTTCTTCGCGTTC
The DNA here is from genome assembly GCA_028689545.1 of Parabacteroides sp. Lineage (GTDB taxonomy): Bacteria > Bacteroidota > Bacteroidia > Bacteroidales > Tannerellaceae > Parabacteroides. The sequence goes on along the minus strand of JAQVCX010000188.1, from coordinate 1,079 downwards.
TCCCAAACATGCTGGACCACCGGCTTACCGAGCAGGTTAGCAAGCACTTTACCTTCGAATCTCGTAGCGCCCCAACGCGCCGGTATGACTCCTATTACCTTCACTTAAATTACCTCCGGATTATATAGCTGTTTTTATATTAAGACTTCTTAAAAAGTTCTTTATCTATTCTCTCGAGAAGCTCCTCCGGCGCCACCACAGCTATGCCGACCTTGCCGACAACTATCCCGGCCGCGCAATTTGATATGTGAGCCGCAGCTATCGGATCCGCGCCCGAGGCAAGCGATAAAGTATAACTCGCTATAACCGTATCGCCGGCGCCTGAAACATCGAATACTTCCTGAGCGACCGTCGGTATATGCTTCATCGGTTTATCCTTCTGAAAAACGGCCATACCGTTCTCTCCCAGAGTGATCAACGCCAGCTTGCAGTTCAGCTTCGACAGAAGCTTCGCTCCGGCCTTCTTCAGAGTCGCCTCATCGTTTATCTCAAAACCTACGGCCTTAGCGGCCTCATGATTATTTGGAGTGATGACGGTAACGCCCTTATAGTAATTGAAATGTTCTTCTTTGGGATCCACGGAGATAATCTTTCCGTTACGCTTGGCAAGAGGCACTATCTTTTTTAAGAGAGCCGGAGTTATTACCCCTTTTGCGTAATCTTCGATTATGACCGCATCCACATCCTTGATAATGCGCCTGATATATGCCATCATATCCGCAATAATCGCGTCGCCTAAACTATGTTTATTTTCCTTATCTATCCTGACGACCTGCTGGTGATGCGCGACCACTCTCGTCTTAAGTATGGTGGGTCTAGATTCGTCGGCAAGGATACCTTCCGTTCGTATGCCCTTCCGCTCAAGTTCCCCTCTCAGGATAGCGCCATTATCATCATCTCCTACGACACCGACGACATAAACCTCCGCGCCAAGCGATCTCAGGTTGTTGGCGACATTCGATGCGCCGCCCGGCATGAAACTCTCTTTCTTCACCCAGACTACCGGAACGGGAGCTTCAGGAGATATTCTGGTGACCTCTCCCCATATAAATTCGTCAAGCATAAGGTCGCCTATGACA
>JAQVCX010000099.1 GCA_028689545.1 Parabacteroides sp. | reverse complement strand
TCATCGTGCGAATATTGGAGGTAAAGAGCATCCTTCCCCATGTCCGAAGGCCAGTCAAACGTACGGCGTACCCAGATATCGCCCGTAGACCAAGGCGTGGAACGATTCGGATTATCTTCCGTTCCAAAAGCGGCCATTCCCCGCTTCCAGCCTTTCGGATCATAAGCCTCGGCGAACCAATCGCCGGCAGGCTGAGCCATCGTATAATCGGCCTCCCATAAACCATCCGAGGCCGTACCGATCACCGAAGCTACCTGTATATCGTCCATTCCCATGAAACGGTATGATTTACCATCTACTCGTATACCGCCCAGAAGCGGATAATCGCGGCCGGTCCAATGTCGTACCGACTCATCATTCAATTGATCAGCAAACGACCATGCGCTTGTATAAGGATCGATCGTGACCAAAGGTACGGCCGGGGCACGTAAAGAGTTCTCTGCCGCCGCCGTATAGACCTCGGAAACTTTCACTTGCGTACAACTCAATAAGGCCGTACAACAAGACAATGCCAATAAATAGTTTCTCATCTGCTTACTTTACGGTTTTATGAATAGCCTCCAGCACGATCTTCTCCATGATCTTATAGCCTTCCAAGGTAGGATGCACACCATCTTTCGACAGGCTAGCGGGCAATCCGTTTCGCTCATCTTTCATGGCGGAATGATAATCCACGTAGGTCAAGCCATTCTTATCCGCATACTCCTTGATCCACTGATTGAGCTGGATAACCTTATCGGCCGGCTTCATACCCGGTCTCCAAGGGAAATCGTAGGCCGGCATCACGGAGCAGAAAATCACCTTGATGTTATTTACTTTCGCCAATTCCGCCATGGAGACCAAGTTACCATACACGTTCTCTAAAGCGATCACGCCGTTATTGTGGGCGATATCATTGATACCCGCCATGATGACCACCGCTTTCGGCTTCAGGTTGATCACGTCTTGACGGAAACGGACCAACATTTCCGAGGTTGTCTGTCCGCTGATCCCACGGTCTACGAAATTATTCTGGATAAAGAAGGTCGAATCCGCCGGCCACCATCCGTCTGTAATGGAGTTACCCATAAATACCACATTAGAAGGGACTTTCACGGTCTTGTTCGCCTCGGCGTAACGACCAAACTGCGCCCAGTCCCCTTTCTCGGCCTGGGCAAACAATGTAGTGGTAGCCAATAGGCAGCCCGCTACGAGTAAAGCTTGTTTCATGTTTTTCATACTACTTATTATTAAATACGATTTTGTTTTCATCAAACAAAAGTAATGAAAATTGTCCATCTACCCATTCACACAAGAAATTATCTTATATTTGCTGTCATTGAAAAACAAAAACATCCGAATATGCTGAAAAAGATTCTTTCCAACACGATCGTACGGTTGATACTGGCCGTCTTGATCGGACTTCTGGTTGGGCTTGTGGTAAACGAGCCTGTGCTAAAAGCGATCATGATCGTAAAACAAATCACGGGACAGATTATTTTCTTCTTGGTTCCGCTGATCATTCTAGGATTCGTGGCACCATCTATTGCCCGATTGAAAAGTAACGCTTCTAAGGTCTTATTATTCGCTTTTAGCATCGCCTACCTGTCATCGGTTGGCGCCGCTACCTTTGGTGCCGTCGTGGGTTATGAGTTAATACCGCATTTGCATATCCAGACCGCCTCGGAAGGACTGAAAGACATCCCTCCCATGTTGTTTAACCTGGAGATTCCCCCGGTGATGAGCGTTATGTCGGCATTGGTATTGGCAGTGATGCTGGGGCTTTCCACCGCGTGGGTCAAATCCGGGGAAATGGAGAGGTTGCTGGAAGTATTCCAGAACATGGTGCTTAAATTGGTAGAACGGGTCTTGATGCCGGTCTTGCCGCTTTTCATCGCCGCCAACTTCTGCGTACTTAGTTATGAGGGGGCGATCACAAAGCAGTTGCCTATCTTCTTATCGGTCTTACTGATCGTTATCGTCTGCCATTACCTCTGGCTGGCCTTGCTGTACACGATCGCATCGATTTACTCCCGGAAGAATAGCTGGGGCGTATTGAAACACTACGGGCCCGCTTATTTGACGGCCTTAGGCACCATGTCGTCCGCCGCCACCTTGGGCACGGCCTTGACCTGCGCCAAGAAAAGCAAGATCTTGCGAGAGGAGGTGATCGACGTGACCGTCCCCCTGTTCGCCAATATCCATCTATGCGGCTCTATCTTGACGGAAGTGTTCTTCGTATTGACCGTCTCGCAAATATTATATGGCAGCATGCCAGACTTCACGACGATGTTCGTATTTATCATCTTGCTTGGTCTGTTCGCTATCGGAGCTCCCGGCGTACCGGGCGGTACGGTGCTCGCCTCATTGGGCTTAATCATCGCTATCCTTGGTTTCGACGAGGCGGGAACGGCATTGTTGCTTACGATATTCGCTTTGCAAGATAGCTTCGGCACGGCTTGCAACGTGACGGGAGACGGTGCCCTAACCTTAATTACGGATACGTTCGATCAAAGGCAAACCGAGAAAGCTTCCACGGCTCTATAACGACAGGCCATTCTGTTATTTTACCGCAACCCGCATCGCGGCGTTACCGCAGGTACGGTACGGCGCAACGCTACCGCAAGACGGGTTGCGGTAAGTGGTATCACTTTCTTTTTATCCGATACTCTATGGGTGACTCTCCGGTATGCTTCTTGAAATACCGGCCCAGATAGGATTGGCTGGGGAAGTTCAGGCGGTTCGTTATCTCCTGCACGGTCATTTCCGTGGTACGCAGCATCACTTTTATCTCCAATATGATATGCTGGTCTATAACGGTCTTCGCCGACTCGCCCATCACTTGCCGGGCTATAGTCGATAAATAGCGGGGAGAGATACAAAGCTCGTTCGCATAAAAAGAGACATCTTTCTGGTCGATATAATGGGCATGGATACAATTGATGAATTTATGAAAGATCTCCTCCGCCCGGTTATACCCGTTGCGCTGATGGCTGGAAAACGTATGCCTAGTCTTATCGTACATATTAAGGAAGAAGCACTGTAACTGATTCTTCACGATAATGTCCCGATATAGATTATCCCGATCATGGTAAACCAGCCAGAACAAGCGGATGATGGCATCTACCGTTTCCTTCTCACCTGCAGGATGGGTATGGCAAGGTCTATCTTTGATGAAGCGGAAGAAAGAAGGATCTAGGCGGAACACCGCCTCTTGAAACACGGTGGTAGAGAAAGCGATATACTGTACCTTGAAATTATCGCTACCTTGGTTCAAGGTCAGGATTGTTTCCGGGATCAACGAGATGACCGTATTTTGCACGATATCCCACTTGTTCAAATCTACCGATATGTTCGCCGTTCCGCTACAACAATATAGAATTACTCCCTGCTCTATCTTATAAGGGGTATCCAACAGACCGCCTAAGTCGGATTCTCCCATGGTAAATGATTCTTTTTCTCTTAATTTAAATGGATTCATTCAATTACTATTTTGTTCGCGAATATAAACGTTCCTTATCACATAGCGGATCATTCCATCTCAAAATGAACAACGACCGCCTCATTGTGGAAACAATGGTTCACCAATAAGCGAGTAGCTTTGCACCCGAAAAATAGGCATTAGTTAAGATGAAAAAGCAAAATCGATTGATGAAGACCGCGGTCGCCCTATGGTGTATCGCGGCTGTAGGGTGCAATCAAAGCCCTGTGATCCAACAAAGTTCGGGGTACGCTACCCTGACCGTATCCACCACGGAGAAGACGTTATCCAACAACTACTCGGCTAGTATACGAGGAAAGCAGGATATCAATATCTATCCGCAAGTATCCGGTTTCATAACAAAGCTTTGCGTGACGGAAGGCGAGAATGTAAGAAAAGGACAAATCCTGTTTATTATCGACCAGGTTCCTTACCAAGCCGCCTTGAATACCGCCCTCGCGAACGTGGAGGTAGCACGGGCATCCGTGGCGACCGCGCAACTGATCTACGACAGCAAACAGGAATTGTATAAGAACAAGGTGGTTTCCGAGTTCGACCTAAAGACCGCCTACAACACGCTGCTCTCGATGAAAGCCCAGTTAGCGCAGGCGCAGGCGCAAGAGGTGAACGCCCGCAACAACCTTTCCTACACGGAAGTGAAAAGCCCGTCGGATGGCGTGGTAGGCACCTTGCCGTATCGTGTGGGAGCGTTGGTTAGCGCCAACCTTCCCAAGCCGCTCACCACGGTGTCGGACAACTCAGAGATGTATGTCTACTTCTCCATGACCGAGAACCAACTGCTGGCCCTGACCCGCCAATACGGATCGAAGGACAAGGCACTGGAGAACATGCCGGAGATAAACCTGCAGCTCAACGACCAATCGCTTTATCCCAAGACGGGAAAGATCGAGACCATCAGCGGCGTGATCGACCAAAGCACCGGGACGGTCAGCCTGCGTGCCGTGTTCCCGAACGAGGAGCAATTGCTGAATAGCGGAGGCTCCGGCAACGTGATCATCCCCGCCAAGTACAACAACTGCCTCGTAATCCCGCAGGCCGCCACCTTCGAGGTGCAAGACCGCATATTCGTATTCAAGGTAGTAGACGGCAAGACGCAATCCGCCCCCGTGAAAGTGACCCGTGTGAATGGCGGGCAAGAGTATATCGTAAACAACGGATTGAGCAGCGGCGACGTGATCGTGGCCGAAGGCGTAGGTTTATTGCGTGAAGGAACACCGATTGAAGTAAAACAAAATTAAGAACAATGAAAGTTAGCACATTTATAGAACGCCCCGTACTATCAGCCGTGATCTCCATCACGATTATAGTAGCGGGTATCATCGGGCTTTTCACCCTGCCCGTAGAACAATATCCGAACATCGCCCCGCCTACCGTCATGGTGAGTACCACGTACTTCGGGGCGAACGCCGAGACGATGCAAAAGAGCGTCGTAGCCCCCCTGGAGGAGGCGATCAACGGCGTGGAGGACATGACGTATATGACATCCACGGCCACCAACTCGGGCACCGCCTCGATCACGATCTATTTCAAGCAAGGGACAGACCCGGACATGGCCGCCGTGAACGTACAGAACCGTGTATCGAAAGCCACCGGATTGCTGCCGGCGGAGGTCACCCAAGTAGGTGTCACCACCTCCAAGCGGCAGACCAGCATGTTGCAGATCTTCTCCATTTACAGCCCCGACGGCTCCTACGACGAGAACTTCCTTAGCAATTACATCAGCATCAACCTGAAGCCCGAGATCCTTCGTATCTCTGGGGTAGGCGAGCTGATGATCATGGGTGGGGATTACAGCATGCGTATCTGGATGAAGCCCGACGTGATGGCCCAATACAAGTTGATCCCCTCCGACGTGACCGCCGTATTGGCCGAGCAAAACATCGAGTCCGCCACGGGTTCTTTAGGCGAGAACTCCGCCGAGACCTACCAATATACCATGAAGTATAGCGGCCGCTTGCTTACCCCCGAGGAGTTTGGCGAGATCGTGATCCGCTCCTCCGAGGACGGCGAGGTACTGAAGCTGAAAGATATCGCCGACATCGAGCTGGGGCAGGAAAGCTACGCCTATATCGGGCAGACCAACGGCAAGCCGGGCATCTCTTGCATGATATTCCAGACAGCCGGCTCGAACGCCACGGTCGTGAACGACAAGATCAACGCCTTCCTTGAAGACGCGGCGAAAGACTTCCCCAAAGGCATCGAGAAGGTGACGCTGATGAGCACCAACGATTTCTTGTACGCTTCCATCCACGAGGTTATCAAGACCTTGCTGGAGGCGATCCTCCTCGTTATCCTCGTGGTATATCTATTCTTGCAGGATATCCGCTCCACGCTGATACCGCTGGCGGCTATCGTGGTTTCCCTGATCGGTACGTTCGCCTTCATGACCCTGGCCGGATTCAGTATCAACTTGATCACCCTGTTCGCCTTGGTGCTGGTGATCGGTACGGTGGTGGACGACGCGATCGTCGTCGTCGAGGCGGTCCAAGCCCGGTTCGACGTTGGGTATAAGTCCTCTTACATGGCCAGCATGGACGCGATGAAAGGCTTGACCTCCGCCATCGTCTCCACCTCATTGGTATTCATGGGCGTGTTCATCCCGGTATCGTTCATGAGCGGTACGTCCGGCACGTTCTATACGCAGTTCGGACTGACGATGGCCGCCGCCGTGGGTATTTCCACCGTCAACGCGCTAACGCTCAGCCCGGCCCTTTGCGCCATCTTGCTAAGACCTTACATCAATGAGGACGGCACGCAGAAAAACAACTTCGCCGCCCGGTTCCGTAAGGCGTTCAACGCCGCCTTCGATTCCATGATCGAGAAATACAAGCACGGGGTATTATTCTTCCTCAAGCGGAAATGGCTCGCCTGGTCTTTACTGGCTTGCTCCATCGTATTGCTTGTCTTCTTGATGAGCACCACCAAGTCCAGCTTGATACCCGACGAGGATCAAGGCACGGTCTTCGTCAACGTAAGCACGGCCTCGGGTAGCTCCTTGGCCACGACAGACGGTATCATGAGCACGATCGAGCAGCGCATCAACCAGATCCCGCAACTCGAATCGTACTCCAAGGTATCCGGCTACGGCTTGCTGGCCGGGCAGGGTAGCTCCTTCGGTATGTTCATCTTGAAACTGAAACATTGGGACGAGCGACCCAACCGCGAAGACAACGTCCAGGCCGTGATCGGGCAGGTATATGGCCGCACGGCGGATATCAAGGATGCCTCGATCTTCGCCATCGCCCCGGCCATGATACCCGGATATGGTATGGGTAACGCCTTGGAGATGTATACGCAAGACAAGACGGGCGGAGACTTGACGGACTTCTTCAACACCACCCAGCAATACCTGGCCGCCTTACGCGAGCGTCCGGAGATCGCCACGGCTTACTCTACCTTCGACATCAAGTATCCGCAATGGCGTGTGGATGTGGACGCGGCGAAATGCAAACGGGCCGGGGTAAGGCCCAACGCCGTGCTGTCTACCCTGTCCGGTTATTACGGCGGGCAATACGTATCGAACATCAACCGCTTCTCGAAGGTGTATAAGGTGATGATCCAATCCGACCCGAAATACCGCCTGGACGAGTCGTCACTAGACAATACGTTCGTGCGCATGTCCAACGGCGAGATGGCTCCCCTCAGCCAGTTCGTGTCGTTGACCAAGGTGTACGGAGCCGAGTCGTTGGCCCGCTTCAACATGTACAACTCCATCGCCGTGAACGCCATGCCCGCCAACGGATATAGCTCCGGCGACGCTATCAAGGCGGTGAAAGAGACCGCCGCCACCGCGCTCCCGAAAGGATACGGATACGACTTCGGCAGCATCACCCGCGAGGAGAACCAGCAGAGCAACACGACCACGATCATCTTCGGTATTTGTATCTTGATGATTTACCTGATCCTGAGTGCCCTGTACGAGAGCTTCCTCGTTCCTTTCGCCGTGATCCTCTCCGTGCCGGTAGGTTTGATGGGCAGTTTCTTGTTCGCCAAGTTCATGGGGCTGGAGAATAACATTTACCTGCAAACGGGCTTGATCATGCTGATCGGCTTGCTCTCGAAGACGGCTATCTTGTTGACGGAATACGCCACCCAGCGACGCTTGTCCGGCATGAGCCTGACCTCGGCCGCCCTCAGCGCCGCCAAGGTCCGCCTGCGCCCGATCTTGATGACCGCCCTTACGATGATATTCGGATTGCTGCCGCTGATCGTCTCCAACGGCGTAGGCGCGAATGGTAACCGCTCGTTGGGAACCGGTGCCGTGGGTGGTATGTTGATCGGTACGTTGGCCTTGTTGTTTATCGTGCCATGCCTATTCATCACGTTCCAATACCTACAAGAGAAACTACGCCCGATCCAGTTCGAGCGTTCCCTCGACTGGCAGGTGCAAGAAGAGGTGAAAGAGGCCGCCGAGGAACGGAAGGAACATTTGGATAGCAAGAATAACCGATCCAGTAAATAATATAGAAATAGATATATGAAGCAGAATATAATAATCCTTACCGTAGCGACGCTATCGCTGAGTAGCTGCGGTATTTACAAGAAATACGAGCCCACCACCGAGGTGGCGGAGAACCTGTACCGGGAGGAGGTAGCCCCGACGGATACCTCCTCCATCGGGAACATCCGCTGGCAGGAGATCTTCACCGATGATGCCTTGCGGACTCTTATCGAGCGAGGGCTGGCCAATAACACGGATCTCCAGATCGCCCATCTAAGGACGCGAGAGGCAGAGGCGACACTGATGACCTCCCGCCTCTCCTACCTCCCTTCCCTCTCGCTGGATCCGCAGGGGACGGTCAGTAGCTTCGACAAGTCGAAAGCGTCATGGACCTACAGCGTCCCGGTATCGGCGAGCTGGGAGATCGATATCTTCGGCCGCCTCACGAACGCCAAGCGACAGGCGAAAGCCGCCCTCTCGCAAAGCCAAGAGTACGGCCAAGCCGTGCGGACGCAACTGATCGCCAACATCGCTAACTTATATTATACGTTATTGATGCTGGACCGGCAATACGAGATCACGACGGAGACCGCCCTGAAATGGCAAGAAAGCCTTCGTGCCACCCGGGCATTAATGGCAGCCGGCATGACAACCGAGGCGGCGGTATCGCAAACCGAGGCCACCTGCTACTCCATCGAGACCTCGGTAAAGGATCTGGAGCAGACGATCCGGGAAACGGAGAATACGCTTGCCGTATTGCTGGGCGAGGCCCCTCAAGGTATCGAGCGGGGAAGGCTGGAAGAGCAATCCTTGCCCTCGGACCTGGCCATCGGCATCCCGGTGCAGATGCTCTCGAACCGTCCGGACGTACGTAGCGCCGAGTATTCCTTGGCGCAAGCGTTCTACGGCACAGCTGCCGCCCGCTCCAATTTCTATCCCTCCTTGCGCCTTGGCGGAAGCGCCGGATGGACGAACAGTGCGGGTAGCTATATCGTGAACCCCGGCAAATTGTTATTATCGGCGGTAGGCTCCCTTGCCCAGCCTCTCTTTAATAAAGGAGCGAACATCGCCCAGCTGAAGATAGCGAAAGCCCGGCAAGAGGAGGCCAAGCTCACTTTCCAGCAAACCGTGCTCAACGCCGGTAAAGAGGTGAACGACGCGCTTACCCAAGCCCAGACCGCAAAGGGAAAGACCGAATTGCGCGCACGCCAAGTCGAGTCGCTTGAGAATGCCGTCCGTAGCACCCAATTGCTGATGACACATGGAAACACCACCTATCTGGAAGTGCTCACGGCGCAGCAGACCTTGCTCAGCGCCCAGCTCTCCCAGGTGACGGATCGTTTCGACGAGCTTCAAGCTACCGTCAACCTCTACCAAGCATTGGGTGGAGGCAGAAACTAAAGAGAGTCGTTTCAGACTTGTATATAATTATGATTGTTCCCCCCTTCTGTGCGCGACGCATAGAAGGGGGGTTTAAAATATCCTATTTTTAGTATATCCCGTAAACAATTCATTCACTATCTTTGTCATAGTAAGCAAGAGACTCATTGCTCTACAACTAGAAACGAACTAAATTCATTCGTATATGGCAAGAATAGCGAAACAATTGACCGACCTAGTCGGTAACACTCCCCTATTGGAATTCTCTAATTTCAACACGAGTAAGGGCCTTAAAGCCCAAGTAATCGGCAAGCTGGAATATTTCAACCCGGCAGGCAGCGTGAAAGACCGCGTCGCCTTGGCGATGATCGAGGATGCCGAGGCTAAAGGTTTGCTGACACCCGGCGCTACCATCATAGAACCGACCAGCGGCAATACCGGAGTCGGCCTCGCTTTCGTATCCGCCTCGAAAGGCTACAAATTGATCCTGACCATGCCGGAGACCATGAGCGCCGAGCGTCGCAACCTCTTAAAAGCGTTAGGTGCCAAGCTCGTCCTCACCTCCGGGGCGGAAGGGATGAAAGGGGCCATCGCCAAGGCGGAAGAACTGCGCGACGCGACTCCCGGCTCCATTATCTTGCAGCAATTCGAGAATCCCGCCAACCCGGCGACGCACGTCCGCACGACCGCCGAGGAGATCTGGCGTGATACGGACGGTAAAGTAGACATGTTCGTGGCAGGCGTAGGAACCGGAGGCACGGTCAGCGGCGTGGGTGCCGGATTGAAAGCCCACAACCCGAACGTAAGAATCGTAGCGGTCGAGCCGACCGACTCCCCCGTACTTTCCGGCGGCAAGCCCGGTCCGCACAAGATACAAGGCATCGGTGCCGGCTTTATCCCCAAGATCTATAACAAGGAGGTAGTAGATGAGATCCTGCGAATCACGAACGACGACGCTATCCGTACCAGCCGCAAGCTGGCCCAGAAGGAAGGATTGCTGGTCGGTGTATCTTCCGGAGCGGCCGTATACGCCGCCATGGAACTGGCTAAACGTCCGGAGAACGAGGGAAAAACCATCGTAGCATTGCTTCCAGATACGGGCGAAAGGTATCTCTCCACCGTTCTATATGCTTTCGAGGAATATCCGCTATAATAAACACCGGCGGGCAAGATGTGCCAAGATATAAAAGTAAAAATGTATATTTGTAGTCAGCACGATAGAGAGACAATAAAGATAAGTAGATATGGATTCGAATATCAAGGATAAAGTGGAATATATCATCGCTGTCATAAGCGAGTTTGCCGCAGCACATTCGCTTACGACTTCTCAAGCTTACCGCTATTTGGAAAGGTTTAAAGGGATCGAATTTGTAGACCGTTTTTACAATGTGGAACACACCTTCTCATTCGAGGACGTGATAGAAGACCTTACAGCCTACTGCCACAGGAAAGGAGGGGCATTGGTATGATTCTATATCATGGTTCCAATATTGAGATCTCCAAGATAGATCTTGCGATGTCTAAGGTCGGTAAAGATTTTGGATGTGGCTTTTACCTTTCGGCCGATAAAACGCAAGCGATAGAATTGGCCACGAGAAAAACCGAGCAACTAGGAAAAGGGGCACCAACACTGAACGCTTATGAATTTGACGAGAAGAACCTACACGACTCAAATCTGTCTGTTCTTGAATTTCAAAAATACAGTAAAGAGTGGGCTGAGTTTGTATTGATGAACCGGCAAAATCGTACGCGCATATCTTCACATACTTATGATATTGTTATCGGCCCCATAGCAAATGATTCAGTAGGTTTCCAGATACGTCGCTTTACTTCGGGGCTGATAGATATGGACAAGTTCCTCCAAGAACTAAAATATATGAAAGGGGTTACTGTACAATATTTTTTTGGGACGGAGAAAGCCGTCGGTTATTTAACGAAAGTGAATGTGTTATGAGCAATGAAACATTTATGATAGAGGAGATTTCCAAAGAAATCATATTATTGCTAATGGAAGAGCACCAGATGGATATAAGCGAAGCCCTTAAGACGCTCTATACATCCGATACCTATTCCCGGCTTATCGATATGAATACAGGACTATACACGCAGAGCACGGCCTACGTATATGAATACCTCGAAAAAGAACTAGCCACAGGGCAGATAGCGTGAGCCAGGACAAAAAGACTATAGTGTTTGCGGACAAACACAATAGTATTCAGACCTAAACACTACTGTATTCAAACGGAAACACTACTGTATTCGCCGCACAAATACAGTAGTGTTTTTTATAGATTACAGCATTCCCTTCGTGCTCGGTAGCTCAAAGCGATAAATATCCCGTCGGATCGCCATCTTGATCGAGCGAGCCAAGGCCTTGAAGATACCTTCTATCTTATGATGCTCGTTCGTGCCCTCGGCACGGATATTCAGGTTCATGCGGGCAGCGTCGCTCAGGCTCTTGAAGAAATGGAGGAACATCTCCGTAGGCATATCCCCTACTTTCTCACGGTGGAACTCAGCGTCCCAGACCAGCCAAGGACGGCCGCCAAAATCCAACGCCACGCTACACAAGCAGTCGTCCATCGGCAGGCAATAGCCATAACGCTCGATCCCTCGCTTATCACCCAGCGCTTTCAGCATGGCCTCGCCAAGGGCGATCGCCGTATCCTCTATCGTGTGATGCTCATCTACCTCCAAGTCGCCTTTTACCCGTACCGTCAGGTCCGTGCCGGAGTGCTTGCCGATCTGATCCAGCATATGATCGAAGAAACCAAGCCCGGTAGAGATAGAAGTCTTTCCCGTCCCATCCAGGTTCCAATCCACATAGATGTCCGTCTCCCTCGTGGCACGCCTTACGACCGCGCGACGCTCGCCGGCAAACAGATACTCGGTGATCTTATCCCAATCGTCCGTGATATAGGCGGGAGATAATGAGGTAGCGTAGGCCGCCAACTCACGCTCCGCCCCCTCCTCCGGGCTGAGCCATATTCCTTTAGCGCCCAGATTATGGGCCAGTTCCATATCCGTAAGGCGGTCCCCGATCACGAAGCTATTCTCCAGATCGTATTCACCCGTCATATATCTCGTGAGCATTCCCGTGCGAGGCTTCCGATTCGGGGAATTATCCTCGGGAAAGGAAGGATCGATCAAGATCTCGTCGAACACGATCCCCTCGCCCTCCAGCGTCTTCAGCATCAGGTTATGGGCGGGCCAGAAAGTCTCCTCCGGGAAAGAGGGCGTACCCAGCCCGTCTTGGTTGGAGACCATCACGAGCTCGAAGTCCAAATGCTTCCGGATGAAGTAAAGGCTACGCATCACCTTCGGCACGAACTCCAGTTTCTCCAGGCTATCCAATTGATAATCCACGGGCGGCTCTTTCACGAGCGTGCCGTCTCGGTCGATAAACAAGGCCCTTTTCCTCGTACTCATAGTTTCATGTTTTTGATCGCTTTCAATAAGATATTATTCTCTTTCGGCGTACCGATCGTAATACGCAGGCAACCCCGGCATTTCTGCACGCCGCTACGGTTGCGCACCACGATCCCTTTTTCCACAAGCCCGTTGTACATGGCATCCGCCTTGGTGACATTCACCAACAAGAAGTTAGCGTCCGAGGGATGTACCTGATAGGAGAAAGGAGGCTCGGACAGGATCTTCTCCAACCGGTTACGCTCCGTGAGGATCTCGCTCACTTGGTGCCGCATGGTCGCCTCGTCGCTCAAGAGCTCCAGGGCTTTCTCCTGCGTAAGTTGGTTGACGTTATTCGGATATTTGTTCTTATTCAGCACGCCGATAATCTCCGGAGAGGCGAATGCCATACCCAAACGGATACCCGCCGCTCCCCACGCCTTCGACAAGGTCTGAAGGACGATC
>JAQVCX010000187.1 GCA_028689545.1 Parabacteroides sp. | reverse complement strand
GCGAATACGACAATGGCCTCTTTTTCAGCTTCCTCGATCTTGAACCTAAAGGCCTCAACCGCGATCGATAACCTTATCGTCCTGTTATATGCCGTATCGATAGCGCGCAGAAGCTCTACGTAAAAGATGGAATGTTTATTATTTACGAGCAGGCTTTCGATGAGTTTGACCGGTTCGCCGTTGTGGGGCTCGATCTCCCAGAAGAGCACCTTTTCCCTAGCGCCGCGACGGATGGCGAGTATCCGGTGAGAAGGCACCTTAGAGAGTATCTGGGCGAAGTCGTAGTAAGACTCATATTTCGTTTTGGTGCCGGCGAGCTCGTATATTACCTTGGATATTAAGACTCCTTTTTCCCGGCATAAGTCGCGTAATCGTTTCCTGACGTCCGCGTCTTCCGATATGCGTTCGATGACGATCTCGAGAGCTCCTTCGATGGCCGCCTCGCACGTGAGTATCTCTTTGAACGCATTCACGTAACTCGCTGCGATATCCTTTTTATTGCCTTCGGACGGCTGTTTGCTTAAGATGAGGTCCGCCAGGGGCTCCAGGCCGTTCTCACGCGCGATGGTGGCTTTGGTGCGTACGTGCGGTTTATACGGGGCGTAAAGGTCTTCGAGCAGATACTTCTGTTTGCATTCGGTCAGCTTCTTCTTCAGCTCATCCGTCATTCTATTTTCGGACTCTAGCGACTTTATAATAGCAAGCTTACGAGTTTCGAGCTCGGCGTAGTAGGCAAACTTATCGCTGATCGCGCGTATCTGGACCTCATCGAGCCCGCCGGTCTGCTCTTTCCGGTAACGCGCGATGAACGGAACCGTCGCCCCTTTAGCCAGAAGAGAGAGAGTGCCATTCACCTTAAATTCGTCGAGCGAGAGATCAATTATTATGTTGTCGATGATCTTTGTGAATTCCATGGAGCGATTTTAACACATTTTTGCTTGACAAAAATAGTAAAATATATAAAATCTACTCATATGATTGAAGCTAAAAACCTGACGATGTATTACGGCCCCACGCTGGCCCTCGATCGGGTCTCCTTTAACGCGCAGGAGAAAGAGATCGTCGGCCTCCTGGGCCCCAACGGCGCCGGAAAATCGACGCTGATGCGCATCCTTACCACCTTCATTTATCCCACTAAAGGAACCGCGAAGATCTGCGGATACGATGTCACAACGGATCCGCTTTCAGCCAGAAAAGTCATCGGTTATCTTCCTGAAAATCCTCCGCTTTATGAGGATATGCGCGTGGACGAGTTCATCGATTTTGTCGGGCGCTCCCGCGGATTGAAATCGCAACTGCTTAAACAGAGAAAAGAGTGGGTGGTCGAAGCCACCAAGATATCCGGTATCTGGAAACATGTAATATCGGAGCTCTCATTGGGCTTTAAACAGAGAGTAGGCCTGGCGCAGGCGCTGATACATGATCCCAAGGTGGTCATATTGGATGAACCCACGTCCGGCCTCGATCCCATCCAGATCATCGGCATAAGAAAACTGATCAAGGACCTTGCCCGCGAAAAGACGATCATCTTCTCGACCCATATATTGCAGGAGGCTTCCGCTATATCCGATCGTCTGCTTATAATCGACCGGGGCAGAATAATCGCTCATGGCACGACATCCGAATTAAGAAGAGATAAGGAAGGCAGTAATAGCTTTATTGTAGCTATACAGGCGCCCAAAAATGAGGTGGAGGCAGTTCTGAGAGGTTTGTCGTCCGTTAAGAACGTTAACTTCCTGGAAGAGGTATCGGGTTGCCAGAGATTTTTATGCACGGCGATCGACTACGGAGATGCGGCCCGTTCGATAAACGGTATTATTAAGGAAAGAGGATGGTTCGTGCGCGAGCTGGCTCTCAGAGAGCTTTCTCTGGAGGAAGTCTTCCTGGGATTATTTAAGAAAGCGGAATAAATTTACCATGAGAAACGTGATCATCATAATAAGGAGGGAGTTAGGAGCATATTTTAACTCCGCCATCGCTTACATCTACCTCATAGTCTTCACGGCCATCAATAATAGCCTCTTCATGACCAGGTATTTTCTGGAAGGCAAAGCGGATATGTCGCAATTTTTTGCCAGCTTGCATCTCATGCTCTTCATCTTTATCCCGGTCATAACGATGAGGCTCTGGGCTGAGGACAAGAAGGAAAATACGTTTGAGCTGTTACTGACCTTTCCGATGAAGCCGCAGGAGCTGGTCCTGGGCAAGTTCTTTGCCAGCTTTATATTTTACGCGATATCCCTTTTGAGCACGATAGCCGTCCCGATCGTCGTCTCCTTGACCGGGAGGCCCGATCCGGGCGCCATAATAGGAGGATACTTAGGCTCCCTGCTGATAGGGACCTTATTCCTGGCGATAGGGATATTCATGTCCGGCCTGGTCAAAGAACAGATAATCGCTTTCGTCCTTACTACGCTCAGTTGTTTCGGCCTCTTCTTCATGGGGCTGGATTTTATTGCGTCCTTCCTGGACGGCTGGGTGCGCGGGCTCGGCACTTTCATGATGAACTATGTCGGCGCAGCGTCGCATTTAAGGGGTTTCAATAAAGGCGTGATAGATATAAAGGATATCATCTATTTCGCCGCGGGAAGTTCGGTATTTCTTCTCTTGAACGGTTTCTTTCTGGAAGGGCGTTTGAGGCCCAAATCGAAGCTGGTGTTCAGCGCGGCGGTCGCGATCAGCCTCTTTGGGCTCGTTATATTTAACTGGCTGGTGCATGATATACCGGTGGGTAGATTCGATATTACCGAAGATAAGATCTATACTGTCTCCGATTCCGCAAAGAATATATTTAAAGGCTTGAAGGCTCCCGTCCTGGTGAATTTTTACATCACCCCCTCGGAAAAGATGCCGACCTCATTTAAGAACCTGGAACAGGA
>JAQVCX010000186.1 GCA_028689545.1 Parabacteroides sp. | reverse complement strand
AGTTCCTTCATTGAACCCAAACGTTCCACCGTTTTAGTAGAACTTTTACCTGAATCAGTCCTGTATGACTTTTGAATATAGTATGTCTCTGAGTTTTTCGACCGGCTTACCGTTAGCTTCATGCTTGTATAACTTTATGTAACTACAAAGACAAATACTATATTTGACATAAAAAAGAGTTTTAATAGATACTATTTCAGAGAGTTGCAAATTTCTTCAAAGAAAGGAAGTGTCAAACTCCCGAAGACATCCCGCGACTCGAATAACGTAGACAAAAGTATCAATAGCGCAATCTTAAAAGCTAGATAATTACCTATGTATTCAGAGTTGAAAACATTTAACGCGAACTCACCCTCGCAAAAGCCTCATTCTTATAAAATCTGCCGAATATTTGCTATATTTACACCCTGTTAGCAATTTGCCGTAATAGCGTTGTGTAGAAAGAACTGGATTTTATGAGACCGGAAGATAAAGAAGACGATTATATCGAGGATAAGGAAAACAAGGAAATTGAGGACGTAAATGGTGATACCCAAGATAACGAGACTACGGAGGTAGCGGCGAATACCCATTCCGACTATAAAGTCCCGGGGAAAGGGGATGCACGTGTCACGACCTATCATTTGTCTGGGATGTACCAAAGCTGGTTCCTAGACTACGCTTCTTATGTGATCTTGGAACGGGCCGTCCCGCATATCAACGATGGACTGAAACCCGTACAACGACGTATCCTGCACTCCATGAGAAGGTTGGACGACGGGCGGTATAATAAGGTAGCGAATATCGTAGGTCATACGATGCAGTTTCACCCGCACGGAGACGCCTCTATCGGGGATGCCTTGGTACAATTGGGGCAAAAGGATCTATTGATCGATTGCCAAGGTAACTGGGGTAATATCCTGACGGGAGACGGAGCCGCCGCTCCCCGTTATATAGAGGCCCGCCTTTCCAAGTTTGCCTTGGAGACCGTATTCAATCCCAAAACAACCCTTTGGCAACTTTCTTACGACGGACGTAACAAGGAGCCGGTTACCTTACCGGTAAAATTCCCCTTGTTGCTGGCACAAGGCGTGGAAGGTATCGCCGTAGGTCTGTCCTCCAAGATACTCCCTCATAATTTCAATGAGTTGCTAGACGCTTCCATCGCCTATCTACGGGGAGAGGAATTCACGCTATACCCGGATTTCCAGACAGGCGGCTCTATCGACATCGCCAAATATAATGACGGCGAACGGGGTGGATCGGTGAAAGTCCGTGCCAAAATAGGCAAGCTTGATAATAAGACCCTGGTGATCTCGGAGATCCCGTATGGAAAAACAACCACTACCGTGATCGAGTCCATCTTGAGAGCGAACGATAAGGGAAAGATCAAGATCAAGAAGGTAGACGATAATACCGCCAAGGATGTAGAGATCTTGGTACATCTCGCTCCGGGTGTCTCCTCGGACAAGACCATCGATGCCTTATACGCCTTTACGGATTGCGAGATCAGTATCTCCCCGAACTGCTGCGTGATCAAGGAGGACAAGCCGCATTTCCTTACCGTCAGCGACGTGCTTCACCACTCCACCGATCGTACGCTGGAGCTATTACGGGAAGAGCTCAAGATACAAAAACAAGAGCAAGAGGAGGCCCTTTTCTTCGCCTCCCTCGAAAAGATATTTATCGAGGAACGCATCTATAAGGATCCGGAATTCGAGAACGCCAAGAACATGGACGAGGCGATATCCCATATCGACCTTCGTTTAGAGCCGTTCAAACCCCAATTTATCCGTGAGGTAACCCGCGACGACATCTTGAGGCTGATGGAGATCAAGATGGGACGTATCTTAAAGTTCAACTCCGACAAGAGCAACGAGTTCATCGCCCAGACCTTGGAGCAGATCGCCAAGATCAACGATAAGCTGGAACATATCGTGGACTATACCATCGATTGGTTTACCATGCTGAAAGAGAAATACGGCAAGGCTTACCCCCGGCATACCGTGATACGCAATTTCGATACGATCGAGGCGACCAAGGTCGTAGAGGCGAACGAGAAATTGTATATCAACCGGCAAGAAGGCTTTATCGGCATGGGACTGAAAAAGGACGAGTTCATATGCAACTGCTCGGATATAGACGATGTCATTATCTTCTATCGCAATGGCACGTATAAGATCGTCAAGGTAGCGGATAAGATGTTTATCGGTAAAGATATCCTATATGTCAATATATTTAAACGTAACGACAACCGGACGATTTACAACGCCATATACCGAGACGGTAAGTTCGGATATAATTACATCAAACGATTCGCCGTGACAGGCGCTACACGCGACCGGGAATACGACCTGACCAAAGGCACGGAAAGCTCCCGCATCCTTTACTTCAGCGCCAACCCGAACGGAGAGGCGGAGACCGTCAAGGTAATCCTAAAACCCAAACCCCGGCAGAAACTACTCGTCTTCGAGAAAAACTTCAGCGAGGTAGCCATTAAGGGACGAGGCTCCCAAGGTAACATCCTGACGAAAGCGGAGGTACACAAGATCAGCCTCAAGCAGAAAGGCTCTTCCACGCTAGGAGGCCGGGAAGTATGGTTCGACTGGGACGTACTCCGGCTGAATTACGACGGACGGGGAGAAGAGCTAGGCGAGTTCCAAAGCAACGATCAGATATTGGTGATCCTGCCGAACGGTGATTTCTACGCCACGAACTTTGACCTTAGCAATCACTACGAGTCCAACATCATGGTCATCGAGAAATACCAGCCCAGCAAGATATGGACCGCCGTATTATACGACGCGGATCAGAAATATCATTATATCAAACGATCTTTGAGATATAAGTTCAAGTATTTTTTCACCTATTTCATATCCATAATAGTGATTAATATTCCCAAATCCACTAATATCAAATATTGCTAATTTGTTAAATTTA
>JAQVCX010000098.1 GCA_028689545.1 Parabacteroides sp. | reverse complement strand
ACTTAGAGGGCAATGACTGGCTATGCTATCTGAACGGAGGGCGTGTCCCGACGGATAAGTATCTGTTTCAATGGGCCTCGGAAGCGGAAAGCCGTGGTGCCGGCGAGATCCTTTTCACCAGCATGACGCACGATGGCGTAAAAGACGGATACGCGAACGACGCGCTGGCTACCTTGGCCGACACGTTGCATATCCCGGTAATCGCCTCCGGTGGGGCTGGGAAGATGGAACATTTCCGAGATGCGTTCGCCAACGGGAAAGCGGACGCGGCTTTAGCCGCCAGCGTTTTCCATTTCGGCGAGATACGGATCGGCGACTTGAAGCAATACCTCAACAACGAGGGGATCAATGTAAGGATATAACACATTATATATAAAGATGAAATTAGATTTCGAGAAAATGGGCGGATTAATTCCCGCTATCGTACAAGACAACAACACGAGTAAGGTGTTGATGTTGGGCTTCATGAATCAAGAAGCTTATGATGAGACAGTAAGTACGGGTAAGGTTACCTTCTTCAGCCGCACGAAAAACCGTTTGTGGATGAAGGGTGAGAGTAGCGGCAATACGTTGCAGGTGGTCAGCATCACGGCGGATTGCGACAACGATACCTTATTGATCAAGGCGATTCCCGCCGGACCGGTTTGTCACACGGGAGCGGATACTTGTTTCGGCGAGAAGAACATAGAGGACATCATGTTCTTGAAATACTTGCAGAACTTCATAGAGCGTCGCCGTCAAGAGATGCCGGAAGGCTCGTATACGACTACCTTATTCCAGAAAGGCGTGAATCGCATGGCGCAAAAGGTTGGCGAAGAAGCGGTAGAGACCGTTATCGAGGCTACCAACGGAACCGAGGACGGCTTCATCTACGAGGCATCCGACCTGGTTTACCACTTAATCGTATTATTGACAAGCAAGGGACTTCGCCTGGAAGACCTCGCCCGTGAATTAAAGAAAAGACATAAAGGTTGATAAATTCTATGGAAGAAGATATTCTGCTCCAATTAGAGAACGTGGAGATATGCCGTGAGGAAAACAGGGTATTACACGACGCATGCCTGACGCTTCGTAACGGGGAGTTCGTATATGTGATCGGGAAGGTAGGCTCCGGTAAAAGTAGCCTGCTCAAGTCCTTGTATTGCGAGATACCGATCCTGCAAGGTGAGGCACGTATCATGGATTACAACCTCACCAAGATTAAGCGGAAGGATATCCCTTATTTGCGCAGGAAACTAGGTATCGTCTTCCAAGATTTTCAATTGTTGACCGATCGTTCCGTCTCCAAGAATCTGGAATTCGTGCTGAAAGCCACCGGATGGAAAAAGAAAAACGAGATCAAGGAGCGAATAGACAACGTGCTCCGTCAGGTAGGCATGCAAGACAAAGGTTATAAAATGCCGCATGAGCTATCCGGCGGGGAACAACAACGTATCGTGATTGCCCGTGCCCTTCTGAACAACCCTAAGTTGATATTGGCGGACGAGCCGACCGGCAACTTGGACCCGGAGACGAGCGGACAAATCGTACAACTCTTACACGACATCTGCCAGCAGGGAACGGCCGTGATTATGACCACTCATAACTATACGATCGTACATAATTATCCAGCCCGCATAGTAAAATGCGAGAATGCCTGTCTAAGTGATGTCAGAGAATAATTTTTTTATAACTTTGCGGTCGCATTCGATTGAAAAAGAAAACAATTTAATATAGAACAAAAGAAGATGAAAGTTTTAAAGTTTGGCGGTACTTCTGTGGGATCTGCACAGAGAATAAAAGATGTAGCGAAACTGATCACGGGAGACCGTAAGATCGTTGTATTGTCAGCCATGTCGGGTACAACCAACTCGTTGGTCGAGATTTCCGACTACCTGTACAAGAAGAACCCGGACGGAGCGAATGAGATCATCAACAAGCTTGCCCTAAAATACACGGGCCATATTGAGGAACTATACAGCACCGAGGAATATAAACAGAAGGCCAAAGAACTGATAAAATCTCATTTTGAATATATCCGTACGTTCACGAAGGACCTGTTTACCTTGTTCGAGGAAAAGGTTGTCTTGGCGCAAGGAGAGTTGATCTCTACGGGTATGATGAATCTTTATTTGAACGAATGCGGCGTGAAATCCGTATTGATCCCGGCTTTGGATTATATGCGTACGGATAAGAACGCCGAGCCGGACCCTGTCTATATCAAAGAGAAATTGGTAAAATTGCTCGCTGATAATAAGGACGCGGATCTATACATCACGCAAGGTTATATCTGCCGTAACGCTTATGGCGAGATCGATAACCTGCAACGAGGGGGTAGCGACTATAGCGCATCCTTGATCGGAGCGGCTATCGGAGCGGAAGAGATCCAGATCTGGACAGATATCGACGGTATGCACAATAACGACCCTCGTATCGTACAGGGAACGTCTCCGGTTCGTCACTTACATTTCGAGGAGGCTGCCGAGTTAGCTTATTTCGGTGCCAAGATCCTTCACCCGACTTGTATATTGCCGGCTAAATTAAACAACATCCCGGTTCGTCTGTTAAATACGATACAGCCGGACGCTCCGGGTACATTGATCTCTAACGCAATCGAGAAAGGTAAGATCAAGGCGGTTGCCGCCAAAGACAATATCACCTCTATCAAGATCAAGAGCGGACGTATGCTACTGGCTACAGGTTTCTTGCGTAAAGTATTCGAGACTTTCGAGAACTACCAGACCCCGATCGATATGGTAACGACCTCCGAGGTAGGTGTCTCCGTTACGATCGACAACCGCAAGCATCTGGAAGAGATCGTTGACGACTTGAAGAAGTACGGAACCGTGACGGTAGACGAGGACATGGTTATCGTCTGCGTGGTTGGCGACCTAGAATGGGACAACATCGGCTTCGAGGCTCGTATCGTACAAGCCATGAAGGATGTACCGGTTCGCATGATCTCCTACGGAGGCAGCAACTACAACGTCTCCTTGCTGATCAAGGCCTCGGACAAGCAGAGAGCGCTGCAAGCTTTAAGCGATCACCTCTTTAACAATTAAGAATCATGTTAAAGGGAACATTTCCTGTAGAAAAGTTCAAGCAGCTTTCTACGCCTTTTTATTATTATGATGTCAAGCTATTGCAAGACACATTAGACGTAGTAAAAACCGAATCCGGGAAACAGGGTTACCACGTGCATTATGCCGTGAAAGCGAATGCCAATCCACGTATCCTTTCCATCATAGCGGCAAACGGCCTTGGTGCTGACTGCGTAAGTGGCGGCGAGGTGCAGGCGGCTTTAGATGCCGGTTTTCCTGCCGACAAGATTGTCTTCGCCGGTGTGGGTAAAGCGGATTGGGAGATCAACCTAGGACTGGACAATGATATTTTCTGCTTTAACGTGGAATCCGCCGTTGAGCTAGAAATCATCAATGAGCTGGCGGCCGCCAAAAATAAAGTGGCCTCTGTCGCCCTTCGTATCAACCCGGAAGTGGACGCTCATACGCATGCCAAGATCACGACGGGCATGAAGGAGAATAAATTCGGTATCAACCTAAGCCAATTAGGGGGCGTACTGGATAAATTAAAGGAGATGAAGCAAGTGAAGTTGATCGGTATCCATAGCCATATCGGGTCGCAGATCACGGATATGTCTAGCTTCCGTAATTTGGTGATCCGTTTCAACGAGATACAGGATGAATTGGAAGCTCATGGGATTACGGTGGAGAACTTGAACTTCGGAGGAGGATTAGGTATCGATTACTATCACCCGAATCATTTATCGATCCCGGCTTTCGATAACTATTTCGCGGCTATTCATAAACTGCTTCAAGTGCGTCCGGGCCAACAGGTACATTTTGAGCCGGGACGTTCAATCGTCGCGCAATGCGGTACATTGATCTCAAAGGTGTTATATGTCAAAGAAGGGGAGACGAAGAAATTCGCTATCCTTGATGCCGGTTTCACGGAATTGATCCGCCCGGCGATGTACGACGCTTATCACCGTATCGAGAACATCAGCAGCGATGAGGCAGTAGAGGTTTACGATGTAGTAGGCCCGATCTGTGAGTCATCGGATGTATTCGGCAAGGATGTAGAGCTGAACAAGGCTCATCGTGGCGACTTGATCGCCCTCCGTTCCGCCGGTGCTTACGGTGAGGTCATGGCCTCCCAATACAACTGCCGTCATTTACCGAAAGCCTATTATTCCGATACGATAGAATAATGAGACAATCGTTCGATGTGCCAATATGCCCATGCAAATACCTAGAATAACGGATTGGCTTATTGGCACATTAACACATTGGCACATTAACTTATTGGTACATTAGCAAATTATTATGTTTCTACTCAATAATACAGAACTTTTCCTATTGGGGATCACCTTGACAGGGTTCTTTATCCTCTCTCTTTATTATCTGATCGCTTATGCTCGCCCTTTACGTGCGTCCAAACGAATGGATAATACTATTGAGAAAGGTAATAAATACCCTGTATCCATCATCATATACGCTAAAAATGATTCAGAGAACCTCAAGAAACATCTTCCCGCGTTACTTACACAAGATTACCCGGAATATCAGGTGGTCGTTATCAACGATGGCTCAAGCGACGAGACCGACGATACGCTAAAGTCCTTTCAAAATGAGTACACACATTTGTATCATACCTATATTCCTTCGGATGTCCGGTATTTAAGCCACCGTAAACTAGCGTTTACCTTAGGTGTCAAAGCGGCCAAATACAACATTCTTCTATTCACGGAAGCGAATTGCCAACCGCTCAACGATCAATGGCTATCCGCCATGGTTGGCGGCTACACGCCCGGGGCCAGTATTGTCTTGGGCTACTGCAAATACGGCAACTACAAGGGATTCCTCCATAAGCTGATCGCCTACGATAACTTATTGACAGGCTTACGTTATCTATCTTCCGCCCTCTCCCATCGCCCATATGCCGGAAACGGACGGAATTTATCTTATCAGAAAGAGTTATTCTTCAAGCATAAAGGTTACTACCAATTCTTGAACCTACATGCGGGCGACGATGACTTATTCATCAACGAAGCCTCGACCCGGGAGAATACGAAAGCAATCTATACCCCGGATAGCCTAACGGAAATGGATCAAATCGAACGTTTTGGAATCTGGAAAGAGATGAAGGTTTCCCGTGCCGCCACTCAACGGTATTACAAAGGAAGCGCCTTAACATTCTATCATTTCGAATCCACTTGTTTCTTCCTTTTCCAAGCATCGGTCATCGCTACGGTAGTGATCGGATTACAGGGTAACTGGCTAATCTCCCTGATCGCCATATCATTATATTTGATACGTTTTATAATCAAGGCAATCGTTTTCGGCAAATCCGCCCGAATGCTTCAACAAAGCCCTGCCATCGGCTGGTTATTCCTGCTGGAATTTATTCAACCTATGTTCAATGGCTATGTCCGTATCTACCGGCTTTTCAGAGGCAAGAGGGATTATACGTTTCGGTTAAAAAACTAGGTTTCGTACCGGTACATATGCGCCCAACCATCTGCCTTCAACTTTCTTTCTCTTTCCGTTGTTTCTTCTAAAAGAATGGATTACCTTTGACTCATTCCCGTAAGTACGAACTAAAAGAACAGGAGCGATTATGGAAAATGTAAAAGAAGTCCCTTATGGTATTGCCAATTTCGTGGAAGTGGTAGAGCAGAACATGTATTATGTGGATAAGACCATGTACTTGCCCTTGCTGGAAAAACAACCTCGAAATCTTTTCTTTATCCGTCCTCGCCGCTTCGGAAAGAGCATTTTCTTAAGCATGCTACGGGCTTACTATGACATTACGCAAAAAGAAAAGTTCGATAAACGCTTCGGCAATTTGTGGATAGGCAACCATCCCACACCATTGCAAGGAAAGTTTCAGGTAGTTTATCTTGACTTCTCACGTGCCAGTGGTGGCAGTGGTTCACTAGCTGAGAATTTCGACCGTTATTGTAGTATGGTGATGGACATATTCGGAAAAGCTTATGAACCATATTACTATCCGGGTTATGCTGAGGAGATGAAAGCGCAACCAGACTTTGTTAGTAAACTGAATTATCTGGACTTGCATTCGGCTGAATATGGCGCCAAGCTCTATCTCATCATCGATGAATATGATAACTTCACCAACGTTGTCCTCAACGAGCATGGCAACGAGGTATATCATGCCTTGACTCATGCCAGCGGATTCTATCGCGAGATATTCAAGAAATTCAAGGGCATGTTCGAACGCATTTTTATGACCGGCGTAAGTCCAGTCACATTGGACGATCTGACCAGCGGATTCAATATCGGCTGGAATATCAGTACCGACCACAGATTCAACATGATGCTGGGATTCAGCGAGACGGACGTGCGCATCATGTTCCAATATTATAAAGAAACCGGGCAACTCCCGGCAGACGCAGACATAGATGCGATGATCCAAGAAATGAAACCGTGGTACGACAATTATTGTTTCGCGGAAGAGAGCTTAGACCATGATCCAAAGATATTCAACTGCGACATGGTGCTTTACTATCTACGCAATTACATGACGCTGGGCAAATCACCCAAAGAGATGATCGCCCCCAATACCCGCACGGACTATAATAAGATGAAAAGACTCATCCAACTGGACAAGCTGGACGGGAATCGCAAAGGTGTATTGCGTAAGATCACGGAGGAAGGGCAGATTGTCACGAACTTGATAACCACCTTCCCCGCGACCCAGATCGCTAACCCGGAAATCTTCCCCAGCCTGCTTTTTTATTACGGTATGCTGACCATCACAGCCAAACGAGGGAATTATCTGGTGCTAAGCATCCCTAACAATAACGTGCGCAAGCAATACTACGAATTTTTGCTAGAGGAATATCAAGATAAGCATCATATCAACTTGAACGACCTAGGCTTGATGTTCTATGATATGGCTTACGATGGCCATTGGCGCGAAAGCCTCGAATTTATAGCCAATGCTTATAAGGAGAACTCGTCCGTACGCAGCGCTATCGAGGGCGAGCGAAACATACAAGGCTTCTTCACCGCCTACCTAAGCGTGAACGCCTATTACCTAACCGCACCGGAAGTAGAGTTGAACCACGGTTTCTGTGATCTGTTCCTTATGCCAGACCTGCTCCGATATGAGGTGAAGCATAGCTATATCCTTGAATTGAAATATCTTTCTTCCAAGGACACGGAAGAGAAAGCTGAGACTCAATGGAAAGAGGCCGTGGACCAGATAAAGAAATATGCCGCAGCCCCCAAAGCACGGCAGTTGATACACGACACGGAGCTGCACTGCATAGTGATGCAAATCCGCGGTTATGAGCTAAAACGAATGGAGGAAGTTCAATAGGGTTCTTCCTCTTCCGCCACTTTGGGGAGTTCTTCTTCCTCTAAAAGCGGGTAGGCGGGGGTAAACTTTGCTTGGTAGGTGGATTCCAGATACGTTTTTTCCAATAAACGGACGACATTCTCTAGAGTGGCTTGCCGCTCTTTGGGTTTAAGCTGGCATTCCCAGATCACCATCGTATTCCAACCCATCGCCCGTAATTCCTCTCGTACACGGGCATCCCGGGCTTTATTCCGGTTTAGTTTCTCGGTCCACCACTCTACCCGGGTACGGGGAGGACGAAATTCCGGACAACCTTCGTGCCCATGCCAGAAACAGCCGTTCACGAAGATAGCGGTCTTATATTTACGCAATACGATATCAGGGGTACCGGGAAGGCGTTTTACATTCACACGAAAGCGAAAGCCACAATGAAACAGGTATTTACGAACTATAATCTCGGGCTTTGTATTCTTGTCCTTAATCATAGACATGATATAGCTACGCTTTTCTTTAGAAAATATATCGGTCATATTAATCCGGCAAAACTAGAACGTATGCCAAAGATACGGCTTTTATTCAAAACGGATACTCTGGGCCGGATCAATCTTCGTAATCAAATAGGAAGGTCCCAACATCATCAACATGGAGGCGGCCAAGGTCCCTATATTCAAA
Source organism: Parabacteroides sp. (assembly GCA_028689545.1). Taxonomy (GTDB): domain Bacteria; phylum Bacteroidota; class Bacteroidia; order Bacteroidales; family Tannerellaceae; genus Parabacteroides. The sequence goes on along the minus strand of JAQVCX010000098.1, from coordinate 5,483 downwards.
AAGACCAGAGATAATAGGCTCAGATCGATAGGTACGGCATCCAAGTAATAAATGGAAGGGTCTAATTGGATAATATGGAAATAAGATTGAAGCAAACAAAGAGAGATACCGATAATATTCCCCCACAACATTCCTTTGCCAATCAAGAAGAAAGAGACATACAAGAAGATCTTGCGGATGCTGTTATTATTTTGTCCCAAGGCTTTTAAGATCCCGATCATATTGGTACGCTCCAAGATGATGATCAATAATCCAGAGATCATGGTAAACCCGGCAACGGCAAGCATCAGCGCCAAGATAACCACCACATTGATGTCCAGCACATCCAGCCAATTAAAGATCATCGGATTCAATTCCTTGATCGAGCGGGCGTAAAACGTATTGCCATTCCGGTCTTGCCGTTCCATCAGATCGAAATAAACAGCCTCGGCCACTTGGTCCAGGCGATCATAATCGTCCACCTGCAACTCCAGCCCGCTTACTTGATCCTTGTCCCAACCGCTCAAGCGACGTATCTGCTTAATATCGGCGATTACGAACATCTTGTCATAATCGAGGAAACCCGTCTCATAGATCCCCGTGATCGTGAACTTACGGGCACGCACGTCGTCTTGCACGAAATAAGTCAGGAAAGAATCCCCTACCTTTAGCCCTAACAGATCCGATAAATACTTGGAAATAATAACCTCCGTAGAGTTCTTATCCGGCTGGATCGTAAAGATCTCGCCTTCTTTTAAATTATCCTTGAAGAAAGTCCAGTCATAATCCGTATCCACGCCTTTCATGACAATACCTTGAAAGTCTTGATCCGTCTTCAAGATACCCAGCTTCGTGGCGAATTTCTCGACATGGCGAATGCCCGGGAACGCGTTGAGCGCATTCAACAAAGTATCGCTAACCGCTATCGGCTGCGACTCATAGGAAGAATTACTATCGAAATTCGTGATCTGGATATGCGAGCCGAAACCAATCACCTTGTTCCGGACCTCTTTCTTGAAACCGATCACGATCGCCACCGAAAGGATCATCACCGCCAATCCCAAGGCGATCCCGATCATGGCAATACGAACAGCCGGAGGAGTAACCTCACGATCCCCCTCCTTGCTGAAATGTATCTTTTTGGCGATAAATAGCTCTAAATTCATTTATAACGTTCTTCCCGGATAAGCCTCCAGCGCCTTTGACAGCACCGTCAAAGCTTTCACAAGATCTTCCTTTTTCAAAACATAGGCCATACGAACCTCATTCTTTCCAAGTCCCGGTGTCGTGTAAAAACCCGATGCCGGCGCCATCATAACCGTCTGACCCTCGTATTCAAACTCCTCCAGACACCAAGCGCAGAACTTATCGGCATCATCCACCGGAAGCTTGGCCACCGTATAGAAAGCGCCCATCGGTATGGGAGAATAAACTCCGTGAATACGGTTCAAGCCATCGATCAGGCATTTACGCCGTTCCACATACTCATCGTAAGTCTCACGGGCATACTCCTCGGAAGCATCCAAAGAGGCCTCGGCCGCGATCTGTCCGATCAAAGGCGGGCTTAGACGAGCTTGGCAGAACTTCATGACGGCACTACGCACTTCGGCATTTTTCGTAATCAACGCACCGATACGGATACCGCATTCCGAATAGCGCTTGGAGACAGAGTCGATCAATACCACGTTCTGCTCGATACCTTCCAGATGACAAGCCGAGATATACGGGGAACCGGTATAGATAAACTCCCGGTATACCTCATCCGAGAAAAGATAAAGATCATATTTCTTTACGAGATCGCGGATTTGATTCATCTCGCGGCGCGTATATAAATAACCGGTAGGATTGTTCGGGTTACAAATCAGGATCGCTTTGGTACGCTCATTGATCAGCTCCTCGAATTTCTCTACTTTCGGAAGAGAGAATCCTTCCTCTATCGTAGTCGTCACTGTCCGGATCACGGCTCCTGCCGAGATAGCGAATGCCATATAATTGGCATAAGCAGGTTCCGGTACGATAATCTCATCACCCGGATTCAAGCAACTCAAGAAGGCAAACAACACGGCCTCCGAGCCGCCGGTAGTGATGATAATATCGTCAGCCGCCAGATTAATATCATACTTCTTATAATATCCGACCAACTTCTCGCGATAGCTGCGATATCCCTGGCTAGGGCTATATTCCAACACCGTACGATCGATGTTGCGGATCGCATCGAGTGCCGCTCGCGGAGTGGGAAGGTCGGGCTGGCCGATATTCAGGTGATACACATGAACTCCTCTCTGTTTGGCAGCATCGGCCAATGGAGCCAGCTTCCGGATCGGGGAAGCGGGCATTTCGACTCCTCTTTGTGAGATGTTGGGCATTACTATCTTGTTTTTATTCGTTTCGTGAGGCAAAGATAGTAAAATTATTAATCAAATACCTGGTCGTGGCGAATCTTTGCTAGCGTGCATCGTAGACACAAAAGCATGGGGGTCGATCTCTTTCACCTCATCTTTCAAGCGGGGCATGTCCTTACGCTCGGCAATCGTGAAGATAATCTCGGTCTCATGCCCCTCGTACATGCCTTTACCATGGATGAAAGTTCCTCTCATACCCATTTTATCGACAATCAAATCGCGCATTTCCTTTGTCTTACGCGAGACGATAAAGACGGCACGGTTCGGGTTCTCGGTCTGGAACATCTCCACGATCTTCCCATAGACAAAGATCGTAAACCAAGAATACAAGGGCACCGACCAATCCTTAAACACGATCAGACCCAGCAAGACGACGGCGGAATCGAGCACGATAATCATATTGCTGACCTTCAAGTTGGAGTCGTTGGCTATGACACGCGCCAGCACATCCGTCCCGGCACTCGTACTTTGCGCGCGGAAAATACAAGTCACGCCCAATCCTAGAATAGCCCCACCGTAAAAGGCGGCGATAAAGGCATCGTTCTCCACCAACGGATCGGTAAGGAAATAAGACAAGGAGTCGGTAAATATAGAGATCAGCAAGAACGTAACGATCGTCTTCGGGCCGGAAGACAATCCGATCTTTTTCATCGCCAATATCATCAACGGGATATTAAAGCAAAGCGCCGTCGCACCCATCGGCAAACCATCCGGGAAGAACGGGAACAAATCTTTTGTCACATAGTGGATTACGATAGAGACACCGTACACACCGCCCGGTACGATTTTGTAAGGCGCGAGGAAAAGCACGTAACTAAGTGCTTGCAAAAATGAACCTACCACGATCAAGGAGTAGTCCATCACATTTCTCTTCAAAGCAGCATTAGAAGGAACTAAAAGTTTTTGTGTTGTCATGACTCGAATTAAGCGTTATTTATAAAATGCCGCAAACTTACATAATCTTCTTCGATTTATACACAAGCCTTAAAAAAAAAGTATCCCCACTATTTACCTTTTGACAGGAAATAGTGGGGGACACACTCTTATATAATATAAATTACTTACTTGCGTTGTCAGCCAAGTACACTTCCGGGAACGTATTAACACCCATCGTACGGTTGTTATTGTTCGTGATGTTCAATAAAGTAACGTACTTACGATATTGATCCGGGCTCAAAGCCTTCTTCATCAATTTCAAGTTACCGTAAACCGCCTGATACATCTTTTTATCCTGCATTTTGGCGCTCGCTTTTACGCTCGCGTTCTGCATCTCGATGAAATATTCATTGATATTAGCGACCTCATCCAACTGGCTCGGGGTCAACTGCAAATAGTTCGCTAACTTCTCTGTACTCACCACGAACGGTTCTCTACTCAAACTCGGTTTCTGAGCGAAGCTCATTGTCGCGCACATCAATAAAGCCGCGACTGTCATTCCAAAACGTTTCATAATACCTAAAAACCTTAAATTGTTAAACCTAAACAAAAACCTTAAAAACACATAGCCCTATCACAGCGGCTTAATTACTTCTCAGCCAAATAGCTATCCAAAAGCGGATTTGAAACCTTATCCTCCTGATTAGCGCGAGTCACATTAATCAACGCTACATATTTACGATATTGATCTTTAGTCAATGCACGTTTCATCAGTTTCAAATTACACAACAACGCGTTGCGAGTTTCCTCCGGTCTAGCGTTATTGCAAAGCGCTTCCGCAGACAGGGGTTGACCTAATTGATTCTCGAAGTAAGTGTTTATCTCTGATACCTCAGCGATCTGGTTCGCGTCAAGCCGCAAATATTTGCTTAGCTTATCGAAACTCATACCCTTTGAATCACTAACCTTTTGAGCGAAGCTCATTGTCGCTACCATCATTAAAGCGACTACCATCATACCTAAACGTCTCATAATACCTAATTTTTAAACCTAAACTAAAACCTAAACTACTAAACGCGGTGCTTCCGCTTCTTCTTTCTCTTTTTACTACTGCAAATATAACAGTATGTTTAATAACATTATTCTTTAATACGGTTAATTTTTGCAAACGATTGACGTTATTGATATATATCAAGGCTTACTGTAATCATTTTGTAATATAGATTACGATAAGAGCTGTCTATTTCATCATAGATCCCGCTTATAAACAAACAAAAGCCTAGAGGTATTCTTATGCGAACCTAGAGGTATTCTTATACGACACTATATCTATTCTACAAACCACATCGTGGTCTGTACAGACCACGGCATGGTCTATATAAACCACGGCATGATCTGTACAGACCACGACGTGGTTTATAGAATAGACACAGTCACAAGAGACTTTGCATGCGATAGCTTGATGCTTTACATCTATGCTTTATTACTTATCTGCTTATCTATGATCTTCGATACAAATATAAGGCAAGGCTCCCCCCTAGAAAAGGAAGAATCGACGAAGTACGCCATGGGGTTAGACGAAACCGGGATCCAGCCAATCAAGGAATCAGCTTATTCCTCTCGTACGAGGCTTTTACTAAGCGGATATAGACGAATAAGGAAAGAAGGCAGCACACCGCCCCTACCCCGTAGGCGGTAGCCAGATTGGCATGGGTGGCGATGAAGCCGGCGGATAGCATCCCGATCCCCATCCCGAAATCGAAAGAGGTCAAGTAGGTAGAAGTGGCCGTACCACGCATATGGGGCGGAGCGACATTCACGAAAAGGCATTGAAAAGCCGGTACGCTCACGCCAAAACCGATACCGATCGCCAAGGCGCAGGCGAAAAAGACAAACGATGTATGTACGCTAGCGAACACGGAAAACGAGATCGCCAAAGAAATCAAGGATACGATGGACACGACATGGATCTTGCCATGATCTACCAACCGCCCGGAGATCAGACGGGCCGTCCCTACGCCGATCGCCATAAATATGAAGAAATAGCCGGGGTCCGCCACCTCGATCTCTTTACCATATAATACCACGAACGAGAGCAACATGCCATAAGGTATAGCGACCAGCAAATAGGCCAACGCCGCCGGAAGCGCTTTCACCAAGATAAAACGATCTAGCGAGAAGGCCGGACGAGGCACTCTCTCCCGTTTCGGATAACGGATCAGCCCG
>JAQVCX010000009.1:58704-59149 GCA_028689545.1 Parabacteroides sp. | reverse complement strand
CCGAAAATAGCTCGTTTTTCACAAAAACACTATTCTTGACAGAAAAGCATTTCGCTATAAAGCCACTATTTCAACTACCAGATACTATTTTTTGATTTGGGTGGCGCATTGACGAAGTCAAGAAATGCTCCGTCTCGATAAGCGAGTACGATCCTTTCCCTTGGCTCCAAGCCTTGCCGGATGCCAAGAGGGATAGGATGATTAGGAGGATGGTTGTCGTAGCTCTCATGACTGCGTTCTGCTTATTGGGTACGGGCTTTTTCACTTCGCTGCCTTTTCAACCAGTTGATGTAGTAGATAGGAAGTATGCCCAACTCACCGAATCCGAACCGCTCTTCATTATGGAACTTTATCTTGTATCTCGTGAAATCGAAGCCTTTCACGCCTTGTGCCCAGGCGTAGAGTAAAGGCTCATATTGCGGGTAACGGTTGAAGAATCCACCCG